>NZ_JBARYM010000832.1:0-3497 GCF_049647865.1 Tunicatimonas sp.
CCCGAATGCCCTTTGAAGGTGTAGCCGCTTTCTACCAGGCATTACAGGGAGGTAACGACGAGCAACGCTCTAATCCGATCTTCTACGTTTCTAGCAGTCCCTGGAATCTCTATGATTTGCTGGAGCATTTTTGCGAAGTGAACGAAATCCCCAAGGGGCCGTTTCTGCTTCGCGATATGGGAATCAGTAAGAGCAAATTTATCAAATCTGGCCACCTGAGCCACAAGATTAAAAAAGTAGAACAAATCTTCAGAATGTATCCGGACCTGCCGTTTATTTTGATTGGCGATAGCGGACAAAAAGATGCAGAAATCTATCAGAAGATTGTCAGTGATTACCCCGATAAAGTACTAGCCATCTATATTCGCGACGTTAGCCCAAATAATTCTACTGAACGTGATGGGCAGGTAAAGCAAATAGCTCAAACGGTGCGTAGCCACGGAGTTGATATGTTGCTCTGTCAAGATACTGAGGACGCAGCGCATCACGCCATCCAGAAAGGATTCATTCCTAACAGTGCACTTGAATTGGTAATTCAAGGCAAGAAAGATGATCAAAACCGCAAGGAAGGATAAAGGAATCAGAAGATGGAAGTGGAAGTTAGAAGCTCAATGCATGTAACTTGTAACCTGCCTCTTTCAAATCTTAACAACCTTTAGTTACACTGATCCAATAACAAAAAAAAACAAGCGTATAAAATATGTCTGATAAGAATAGTAACAGCGGCAAACCATTCTTAAACTTTCTTAGTAAAGTTGACGATGTAATAGATCAGCGAAAGTTTGCCTTCAAAAAAAGATTCAACCTGATTGATCCGGTAGTTATTCAGCCTTACCGCGGATTTGGTAATTTAGAACAGGTAAAAATTAGCGGGAGAATTTTAGAGGACGAAGGAATTAATGTTCCCGTACGAGACGACTCTAAATGGCGAAACCTGGTCTCCATGTACAAACGGTTCAATAGCGATGAAATACCCTTTGCCCGCTTAAAGGCTACCTTCCAGGGGCAGGAGCAGACCGCCACTGCGGACGATGAAGGCTATTTCCACCTGGAGTTTAATGTAAATCAGGCGAACCTTGACCAAAATATGCTCTGGCATCCGGTACAGTTAGAATTACTAGATCAGATTGTTCCGAGTCAGGAAGAAGTCGAAACAGTGGGGGAAGTACTGATCCCTGATAAGAAAACGGACTTTGGAGTTATTTCCGATGTGGACGACACAATTTTGGTATCAGAAGTGAACCAATTGTTCCGAGTGCTGAAATTATCGCTAACCGAGAATGCCATGACCCGCTCGCCCTTTGAAGGGGCAACGGGATTTTATCGGGCGCTGGCCAAAGGCCAACACGGTAACTATCATAACCCCTTTTTTTATGTATCCAGTAGCCCGTGGAATTTGTACGATGTGCTAAAGGACTTCTTTAAGATCAATAATATCCCGAAGGGGCCAATCTTACTGCGCGATATAGGGATTGACCCGGCTAAGTTTATAAAAGAGTCGCACCATGAGCACAAACCGGTGAAAATCAGAAGTGTGTTAGATACTTATCCTCAATTAAATTTTATTCTAATCGGAGATAGTGGGCAGCACGATCCGGAGATATATCATCAAGTAGTGAAGGAGTATCCTAATCGGATATTGGCAATTTACATTCGCGACGTAACCCCTGAGAGTCGGGATGCCGAGATTGACACTATTCAGCAGGACTTGACCAGCCTGGGAGTTGAAATGCTGCGTTGCGCGGATACTGCCACTGCGGCTCGTCATGCGATAGAAAAAGGGTTTATAAAAGCATCCGCCTTAACTGATGTTCAGCAAGAGAAGGAAAAAGATCAAGAACAGCAGTAATCGCAATTACTTAATTCTTTTTCTTCAGTTATCAGGGTAATCTGACTATTGATTACCGTCGCTGGAAAGCAGTTATGTGACGATTAAACAGTCTGCGAAATTTTCCAGTTTCTATTCTTGAAATAGGAACAGGGCTTCTCGAAATTGCGTGTTGCTCGTTTAACTGACGGGTTGCCTCCGAATAAGGAATAGTGGCAAATTCAGTATCGACTAATAAGTGAGCTGTTGATTCTATGCTAGTTGTCATAACTTTAAATTTTTGAGTGAATGTGGCCGGCAATCCGGTTGTTAAACAATTAATTATACTAACTAATATTCAACTGCTATGCCAACGACAAAAACAGACTCAAAAGCTCTAAATCGCATATACTTTAGTTTTGATTTGTTCGATATCGTACATATTTCGTGCATTTCTGAACATTAAATTTTTTGGTTACGCTTAAATAATATTACAATCTAACATGAGTAGTATCACCTGCTTTGGCGAAGTACTGCTTCGCTTGTCCCCACTAAATGGCTTCGAGCGTATTTCCCGTACTAACGAACTTAAAATGGAGTACGCTGGAGCGGAATCCAATGTGGCGGCTTCACTTTCGCTACTAGGGCACCGAGCTTGGTACGTTACTCGCTTGCCTTCCCACGGGGTGGGCGATGCCGCGGTTCGAGCTATTCGCGAATTTGGAGTAAGTACTGAGTTCGTCGTCAGGGGAGGCGACCGGGTAGGAACCTACTTTATTGAACACGGTTCTTCGCTGCGGCCTACCCGCATTATTTACGACCGAGAGCATTCGGCCATTGCCGACTCTAGTCCCGAAGATTTTAATTGGCAACAATTATTACAAGGGCAAGATTGGTTTGTATCAACGGGTATTACTCCAGCCTTATCTTCAAGTTGTGCCCAGTCGTGTACCGAGGCTTTGGCTACGGCTCAAGAACTTGGCGTAAAGACTGCCTTTGATCTTAATTTTCGGCGTAGCCTGTGGACACTAGAGGAAGGAAGAAAAACGCTGCAACCTATGCTGGAGCACGTAGATATTCTGTTCAGCAATATTGGTTCAGCCGCTGATGTTTTGGATATTCATCCTAGCGAGCGAGGGTATAGTTGGGAAGAACTAGTGGCATCTACTTGGGAGACTGCTGAGAAATTAATGGAATACCGGCAATTTGAGTGGGTAGCGTTAACAATCAGGGCTCATCACTCCGCTACCGAAAACGATTGGGCCGGTATACTTTACAATGGCACCGATCGGTACGAAAGTCGTAAATATCGCTTTCAAATAGTAGATCGTTTGGGGGGAGGAGATGCCTTTATGGCCGGAGTAATTCACGGACTGAGTCAGGGTTGGGATGGTCAGAAGACGGTTGAATTTGCGTCGGCAGCCTCAGCTATTAAACACACTATTCCGGGCGACATCAATATATCCAGTGAAGCGGAGATTCTGGAAGTTGCCGAAGGTAACGTTTCGGGAAGAGTTAAAAGGTAGAAGGGTAGAAGGGTAGAAGGGTAGGAAGGTTGAATGGTAGTGGGTGAAAGGGTAGGAGGGTAGTGGGTATAGACAAATGACCACCCTGCACCTTCTACCCCGTATCATTCATCATTTCTGCTTATTAACTTTCGTTAAATAAGAATTAATCTGTTTTACATACG
>NZ_JBARYM010000833.1:0-4500 GCF_049647865.1 Tunicatimonas sp.
GCCCTACCGAGCTCACTCCCCCCGACTGTTGCAACACTTCGCCGGTGGTCTGCACAATGGAGCCGACGACACTTTCCTTCTTCTGCACACCATAGCCAATCACCACTACTTCTTCCAATCCCTGAACATCAGGCATTAGAGCTAGGTTGATAATGGCTCTTCCTCTTATGTCTACTTCCTTAGTGGCGTAGCCGATAGATGAGTATACCAGCGTATTGGCATCGTCGCTTACAGTAAGCTTATAGTTTCCATCAATGTCGGTCACTGTTCCGGTAGTGGTTTCTTTCACCAGAATGTTCACCCCGGGTAGTCCGTCGCCACTTTCCTGGTCGGTAATTCTACCACTAATGGTTTGGGCTAATGTCTGTTGGGTCTTCTGTAAACTTTGATTCTCAAGTTTAGAGAGCAAATTCGTTCGCTGAAATTCTTCCTCTTCTTTCACCGACTGAAATTTTTCCTTTAGTATCGGTAGAACTTCTTGCTTTTTTTGCTGAGCCGCTATAATTACATAGTGGCTACTACTTATTTTCCTGTAGGCCAGCGATAGCGGGAGAAGCAGTTTATCTAACGCAGCATCGAGGCTTTCATTCGGTAGTTCAGCTACCAGCTCGGCTTCCACGAATTTGTCTTTGACCAGTTGACTATTAAAATTGAATCGTACTTGATACTGGTTGCCTAGCGACAAAATAATTCCTGAAAGGGCCTTCTTTTTTTTCTGGAGAGGAAAGTAGTCATTCCCTACTTCAGCAGCGGAAGCCAACTGTTGAGCCGATAAGCCCGACACCACCGACACCAGCAGGAAGATGAGAAAAATACAATGGTGAACGTGTTTCATAATATATACTGTTTTAGGTTTTGTACTATTTACTATCGGTTATGATCCGTAGCTACTGCCCGGTTAGATTAGCGGCTATCTACGGTGATCCTCTTTCCATCTTGGGCTATGTTTAGGTTGAAACTAACTGATAAGGTTTGCAATAGTAATTCTGGTTGATTGGCCGGAATAGAACCGGTGAACGAGAGCTGAGCGAGACTATCTTGCTCAAACTTGACATTGTAGCCGTAGTTATGGCTTATTAGTTGGGCAATCTCGGCTAGAGATGTTTCTTTAAATACTAACAAGTTGTTGCGCCAGGAGGTATATAGCAGGGTATCCACCTCCTTTTGATCAATATGATGACTTTCAGCTTCGTACTCAATTAGCTCCCCAGGGTTCATTATTCTATCTGGCTGGCTGTCCTCTGCCAAGCGTACTTTCACCTTACCGGAGTTTAGTACCACTATGGCCTTTTTCTCTCGACTGTTTACGTTAAACTCCGTTCCAAGTACCTCTACTTGCAGGTCGTGAGCAGTTCGAACGATGAATCTTTGGTGATCTGGGGTGTGGGTAACCGAAAAGAACGCTTCACCTTCTAACCACACTTCCCGCACCGAATCTTCCGAAGTATTGTCAGAAACGCGAAGGGTCGAGTTAGCATTAAGCACTACTCCGGTGCCGTCGGGTAGCGTAATATTTTTCACCTCGCCAAATGTAGTAGCATAAAGGGCGGTACGGATTTCGTAGTCGTAGTACCACCAGCCGATACCTGCTAGAAACAACATGCCAATAAAGGCTGCTGCCACTTTCCAGACCCATGGAAAAATTTTGCGCTGAGAGTGAGTATGAGCAGTAGTTACTGAGAGGGCATCGCGGCTAATTATCTGGCTAAAAATTTCGCTCGACCGATGCTCATCCAACTGGGGAAGTGAACCCAGCTTGGAACGTACTTCTTCAATCTGAGGTAGGTTCTCGCTACCGTCCGATGTTCGGAGATACTCAATGATAATCTCAATTTCTTCTGGGGTACATTCGTCGGCACTGAACTTGATGAAGAGTGACTTGATGTAGTTAGGGTCGTGCAAGGGTAAAGTTTTAGGCGTCGTTAGTTCTATTACCCACGAGCAACCCAGAAGGACGATTGGACAGAATTTATTTTTCCAACTTTTTGGTAACTACTTAATAATCAATATTATGTAACACAATTTTCCAGACTTGCCGATAATCAATTGAGGAAGAGGAAGACAAAAGTTTGGTGTTCAGGGATGAGAAAATGGCAAGATGTATCAGAAGCGAGAAGCTAATGACTAGTGACAAATAATTAGCGTGTCTTAATCTAAGGATTTGCCCAATGCTATTCCATCATCCGATCTTTGGCCTCTAATTTCTGTTAATTTAGGAGTCTTAGTAGCAGGACAAGGGAGATGCTGACGGCGATATCGGTATGCACGTGCAGTTGTTCTTTGATTGTTTTAAGCGCCTTTACAATCTGATCCTTTACTGTATTGGGAGAGATTTCTAGCCGTTGAGCAATCTCTTCGTGGCTTAGCCCTTCCGTCCGGCTCATGCGAAAGATTAATTGCCGACGGGTTGGCAAGGTCTGAATTGTCTTCTCTTGGAAAGCTTCTAAATCGCGATAGACTACTTGGTCTTCCGTAGTAGTATGACCAATTGCGTGGCTGTAGAATATTTCCTCTTTGAGCTTATCACTGTAAGCTGCATTGCGTAGAGTGTTGTATACGTGATTTTGCGCTATTTTGTAGATGTATGGTTTAATAGGGCGGGTAAAATCTAGTTTCGTACGGTTTTGCCAAATTTTTAAAAAAACTTCCTGTACGGTTTCTTCAGCCAGGGTTGATGACTTGGTAAGCTTATAGCTATAACCAAAAATCGCATCTTTATATTGGTCAAAGATCTGTTTAAATGCTAGATGGTCACCCTCGGAAACTCTCTTGACTGTAGCAGATTCGTTAGTACATTTCAAAGCAAGCGGTTGTATAAGTATTTGTAAAATATCGTAGTATAATACGCCTCAATTTAGCGAATTTTCAGAAACGACAAAATTATGTTAATTGTTTTTATCATTCTGCAATTTCTTTTTCCTGAAAGAAGTGTTAACTGAGATAGCTGAAGCATTCACTCTTTATCAGCTCTTGACTATCGGTAAGCCTAATATTTACAATTCTAGAATATATTGCCTGTCGTTGAATAGAAAACAAGTTCATAACGAGCTTGGAAGATTAATTTTTACCACTTAATTTAGATTATTTCTAAATAATCAATATGAAAGTAAGTAAAGTGCTCATTGCGGATAAGCAAACTCTAACGGTGGTGGGCATTCGCAATCTCTTAGAAAGCTTTCCTGAATTTGTTGTAATAGGTGAGGTTGATAGTTGGCAAGCAGTGAATGACAACTTTACGCGCGACACGCCCAATCTACTACTAATTGATTACGCTCACCTTACGGGCTTCTCCTACGAAGGATATCAGCGATTTAATCAAGAGCATCCTGCTACTAAACTAATTGTTATCACCGATGATCAGGACCGGCAAAGAGTACTGCAAATTTTACAAGCTAATACTGCTGCTTTTCTTACGAAAGAATGTAGCCGCAATGAAATTCTGACTGCATTACAAGCGGTAGCTAACGGCCAAAAATTTTACTGTGAATCGGTACTCCAGTTGCTGATGGATCAGTCCATTCTCGTTGAAAAAGACGATCCTATCAACTCTTTAAGCCCCCGTGAACTACAGATTATTCAATACATTGCTCAAGAGATATCTACCAAAGCTATTGCTGATGAACTTAATTTAAGTCCCCATACTATTAACGCCCATCGTAAAAGAATTTTAAAGAAATTAGACGTAAAAACTCCGGTGGGTTTAGTCGTTAAAGCCCTTCGTCTTCAGCTTATCAAGTTATAGAACCTTTTTTTCCGTAGAAATACTATCAATAGCTAATAAAATAACTAGTGGTAGTATAAAAATAGACTAACACCAGCGATTGATTCCTCTCATTCTCACCACTATCTTTGCCTTTGTTTATATTCAGTCTAAATAAATATAAACTATTACTTAACCACTGAAAGAAATACCATTGCGAAGTAGCATGTCTAGACAATCGCGACCAGGCGGCTTACCAGAATATTATCATCTATGAAGTATCGTATACTACTATTTTTAGTACTTGTCTCGTCATCTTTAGCTTACGCCCAATTCGGCACCATACAAGGAAGAGTTACCGATGAAAAAGACAATCCATTACCGGGGTTCGCCATAGAATTAGTTGGAACTACCCTAGGTTCCGTAACGGATATTAACGGTGAGTTTGCAATTCAAAACTCCCCAATAGGCTCGCTGCAGATTCGAGTATCAGGAATTGGTTACCGTAGTAGAAGTCGGGTGGTGAATGTCGTAGCTAACGAAACACTAATCATTAATTTTAGTATGCAAGAAAGCCTCACTCAATTGCAAGAGGTTGAAATTATTGGTCGGCCGGAAACCACGTATCAGAATGATGTATCGTTCTTAGCCACCAAAACGGCTACCCCGCTGCAAGATGTACCCCAATCGGTCAGCTACGTCACGAAAGAACTGATTCTTGATCAGGCGGCCTTTCGGGTCAACGATGTGGTGAAGAACATGAGTGGCGTTAATCAATTTTCATTCTACAACGACATTAC
>NZ_JBARYM010000834.1:0-2950 GCF_049647865.1 Tunicatimonas sp.
AACCAGCCAAGGAGAACCGTCGTTCTCAAGCTGCCCAATCACCCAACGAAAATACGCTTTCCACAGAGCGGTCAGAGGTTGCTATTGCTGATGAAAACAATCAATTACCCGAAGCTAACTCATCAAATGGGGCATCAATTACTGACCGGGCTGCCACTAATGGTGATCAATCTTCACAGATTGCATCAGAATCAGGAAATAGCTCCCAGTTTAGAACGAAGCAAGAGGCTGTTACCGGTAGCAACGTAGCAATAGCGGATGTTGATAAAGAAAATGCAGCGGTATCAGCTGGCAGTGTAGCTGCTGAGCAATCAACCGCTAAGACGCTTATTTTCCCTAATGAAGAAGTAAGCCCGAGAGAAGAGGTGCTTCTCTCTAATCACCAGGTAGGGCGGACACCCGCCCTACCGCCTGGTGGTTTAGCCCTAAATGCTCCTACTTGGGCCGATGGCGTAAATGAATTATATTTTGTGCCTCAGAATCGGAACGAGTTTGCTCAAGAATCAGAAAAGCGCGGTGCCCAGTTCTTTGCCGGGTTAGCAATGGCTCCTAGTTTCTTTGATCCGAACTTCCAGTCTCAGCCGTCAGGTGGAGCTTTCTCCGACTTTGCGCTTATGGGGGAATCGTTTAGCCCCCCCAATTTTGATATGCAGACTGATAACTTATTTGTAGCCCGAATTAGCAATAATAGTGCAGGATCATCTTCAGCAGTAGAAGAAGGGTTGCAGAATCAATCTTCGCTTTCATTCAGTTACGGATTAAATTTTGGATTGGAATTGGGGGAGCACTGGAGTATTGAGTCCGGTTTAGACTTTCAAAACTTTCAAACTACTACCGAAACTCGTTATACGGTAGTTGACTTACAGTCGGGAAAACGGTATCCATTAGTAGCTACTAATGCTCAAGCTAATGCCGCTAGCTATTCTAATACCACTCCAATTGGTGATCCTAGCGGAGTAGATAACCAGTTTCAGTTTGTATCGATTCCCCTAATGATCGGGTACAATGTTCACTTCGCTAGATTTACTGTTTTAGTGAGTCCAGGAGTAGCTACTAACCTATTTTTAGGCAACCGAATTTCTTCCGATCAGTATGCTTCTTCCACCATTAGCCGCGATGGTAACAGTCCGTTTAATACGCAGTATTTTAGTGGAATAATTTCAGGTGGAGTGTTTTATCAACTCCTGAGAAACTATTCGCTCTCATTTACTCCGTCTTACCAATTTGCGCTAACTAACTTGGCTAGTAATAGTGCTACGTTTAGCAGCCAACCTCAATCGCTCGGCCTACGGTTGGGTTTTCGCTATAATTTCCAGTAGATCTTATATTTAGGTATACAAGATTTTTCCACTCAGTTTGTACAGTTAGGCTACTAGCAATGGTAGCCAGGCTCTGTCGTGATGGACGCTTAATGCAAAGGTCTTTGTTTAGTAAGTAGTAATCACTAATAGGTAGTGTAAGGCGGGGGCACTTGGCGAAACAATCTTACAACCCTTGATGAAAATTTCCGAACACCTGTCCAAAACCTTATTAGGTACAAATGATAATACAGAAGTTATGCTGATAGGTGATACTACTTGGTCATCCATTGCTTAGCGAAACACTGACACTGCCCCGAAATTTTTCATATAAAATAAACTAGAGCAATAACGATTGTTCAGTTTCGCAACTTACTGTTCATGTTAATAAAGGTTATTGTGAATAGTAGTATAGTTTTGCGGATTATAAAGTACCTAACCTAATTTTACCTACAATAATACATGTTGACTTTGAAAAACAAATATAATTTGTAATTTTGTATACGGTATACAAAATAACGTTAATATTCATTATTGTAAATTATTCATTTACAGCTAAGTACGATACTAAATTATGGCTAAAATAAATACTAATATGCTAGAGGAAGTTGCTTATCAGAAGATCAAACAGATGATCTTGTTGCGAAAGCTGGCTCCTGGGCAAAAGATCGTACAAGATAAACTTGCCAACTCGTTGGGCATCAGCCGTACACCCTTACGTAGTGCTTTACAAATGCTGGAAGCCGAGCATTTAGTAGAGTCTATTCCTCGCCGGGGCGTTATTGTAAAAAGTTTTACTAACGAAGAAGTGATCGAGATCTACGATTGCCGTATCGCTCTGGAAAGTACGGCATTCCGCCGGTTCACTCAGCGGGCCCGTCCGGTGGCCATTGAAAAACTACAAAAACTGTTTGACCCGTTTGTATCTTCTGAGGTGCCTATCGATGCACAAGAGTACCGCACCGCGGATATTAAGTTTCATGATACGATTGTTCGTCAATGTGGCAATAATTTTTTGCGCAAGATATTTCAGCAAAGCAACATGCTATTTTACATAGATCGGATCGGATTAGTACGCCCCCCAGAAGAAACACTGCCTGAACATCTGGCGATTATTGAAGCTATTGTTCAGCGGGATGCTGAAAAGACCGCAGATTTAGCTACTCATCATCTAGTTCGCTCGCAACAACTTATCATTAAACACACTAAACATGGTTCGTGACCTTTACTTCTATACGCTACCAGATGAGGGGAGATATCTGTGAGCTGATTATGGTTACTCCTATAAATAAATGTAGAAATCACCTTTACCGAAATACAATTCATCTATGAAAAAATCACATACTACTTTAGTAGTTCTCAATCATCGCATTGGAAAAATCACTAATCTAACAGTTTAATTCTATGAAAAAACAATTATCACAACAGGCCTTAAGAGTCTTCGAGATTACTATTCTGGTGGCTATCATCCAGACTGCTATTTTCAGCGTTGTATTGGCCACTAACATAAACGAAGAAAGTATAAGTAGTAACAAGAACGTTAACTTAACACTGAAATTACGTAATTATGCTACTTCTCCAGCAGGTACTACTTTTCCGATAATCTGGAAAGATAGTAATGTTAACTTTCGAGGAAATGTAGAAGTCATTCC
>NZ_JBARYM010000835.1:0-7506 GCF_049647865.1 Tunicatimonas sp.
ATTTACGGGAGGCTTCCTGCTGCAAAGTAGAAGTAGTGAAGGGGGCAGCGGGTGAGCGTTTTACCGGCTTTTTCTCCAGCTTAGCAATCGTAAATTCAGCACTAAGGCAAGTATTGAGAAAGTCGCGGGCTTCATCTTCTTTAGCAAATTTCTTGGGAAGGTCAGCTTTCAGTACACTGCCATTGTCCAGCAGAAAGTTGGCAGTAACTTTATACGATGATTTGCTCTCAAAAGCAGTAATCTCTCGCTCACGTTCTACCACCAGACGCACTGCAACTGATTGTACCCGTCCGGCTGAAAGACCGCGCTTAATTTTCTTCCAAAGCACCGGCGAAAGCTCGTAGCCTACCAAGCGATCAAGAATTCGTCGAGCCTGCTGGGCGTTCACCAAGTCAGTATCAATGCCCCGGGGAGATTGAATCGCCTTTTGAATGGCTTTCTTAGTAATCTCTCGAAATACAATGCGGCGGGTTTTCTCATCCTTTAGATTCAATACTTCTTTCAGGTGCCAGGAAATAGCCTCGCCTTCGCGGTCATCATCGCTCGCTAGGAAAATAGTATCGGCATCTTTCACCAACTTTTTAAGCTGAGAAATAATATCTTTTTTATCGGGAGAAACCTGATAGGTCGGTTGGTATCCGTTATTTACATCTACCCCAGTGTCATCTTTGGGAAGGTCTCGCACGTGACCATAACTGGAGGTAACAATATAATCCGATCCCAAATATCCTTCTATTGTCTTTGCTTTTGCCGGCGACTCAACAATCACTATATTTTTTGCCATAAATAATACTACTTTCGTGGTTTGTGAGGATTTAAGGTTTCAAAGGAACACTTTTTTATCACAAATCGTAGAATAAAACCGTTTAGTTCCTTACAAAGGAAGCTGTAAACTAATAAAAACTAATGTGCCTTTTAATTGCCTACCGAGATAATGGTTAAACAACTACTTTTAGTTCGCCACGGCGAAGCAAAAGATTCTCAAGATCAACAATCTGATGCCAGCCGAGATTTAGCAGCTCGTGGATACCAAGATGCGGTACGAATAGGTCATTACCTAAAGGAGCAAGGGTGGCAACCCGATGTAATAATAAGTAGTCCCGCTGTGCGAGCTGCTGCCACCGCGCAAATGATTGCCGAGCAGCTACACTATCCGGCTCAACATATTCAGCCTAAACCTGGGTTGTATGAAGCTTCGCTTCGAACTTTTCTGGCCATCATTAACGAACAGGGTGACCAACTAAACCGTATTTTAGCAGTAGGACATAATCCTACAATAAGTTATCTGATTGAATATTTGACTGGGGAAGAAGTAGGTACTGTTGTGCCCGGAGGGTCTGCTTTGTTAGAATTTGCAATTGAAGACTGGAGTGAGGTATCGCAGAGCACCGGCTCGCTGGTTGTGTATAAAACTCCTGCAAATTTAACTTAGTGCTATGCTTATCTCTATTCTAGTAAATGCAGTATCCGTGTTTTTAGCCTCCTACGTGCTACGAGGAGTAATGGTAAACAATTTTTGGACGGCACTGATTGTGGCGGTCTTGTTAGCCATTATCAATGCAGTAATTAAGCCTATCCTGATTTTCTTAACCATTCCTATTACAATACTTACTTTAGGTTTGTTTATTCTAGTAATCAATGCTTTACTACTAATGCTGATTGATGCTTTGCTGGAAGGACTGAAAATAAAGAATTTCGGTTGGGCGGTACTATTTGGTATTGTGCTTTCAATTATCAATGGCCTGTTGTCTTGGATACTGAATGTCTGATCGGGAAAAGCTTTGGTTTTTTGCTCGTAACTTAGCACGAGGGTTTTTTGCGTTGTTTATTGTAGTAGGCGGATTTATATTACTGAAGGATCGAGTGGGTCTAAATTATTTTAAGTGGCTGGCTCCCGTGTATGAGCAGCCTATACTAGTATATCTGATCTATTCAGCCTCGGAACTACTATTTGGTATTATTCCGCCTGAAATTTTTATGATTTGGGCACTGCGTTTAGAAGTGCTAACTAGTTATTTACTCAATATTGGCGCGTTTGCTGTGATATCTTATTTAGCAGGTGTTTTGGGGTATCTTATTGGGAACTATCTAAATCACACCCGATACTACGCATACTTCAGAAGAAGAGTCTTTGGCCGTTACGAACACTACTTTCAGCGTTTTGGGGCTTTCTTGATTATTGTAGCGGCTTTAACACCACTACCTTTTTTTTGGAGTAAGTATGTTAATTGGGTCGGTTGATTTTCCGACTAAAAAATACATGGTCTACGCAACCACTCGTTTCGTTAGGTTCGCCACTTATGGTTACGTAGTATGGCAGGCTAATGCGTTTTGATGAACTAAAAAGTAAAGCACAAGACAAATATTAACCAACTCTTTGTGGAAGTTTGCTGTAGCGAAATTACTTGGGTAGCGATGAAATAAACCTAAGCAAGCATAGTTTTTAGTTTGTTAACAAAAATTTAACAATAGCCATAATTTTTTCATAGGTTGGATATGTTCAATAAAAACATTTTATTAGTAAATTGATTACTTACAAATAGCTACCTCTTTTTCTTATGAAAGCACTTTCTACCATTGCGTTGTTGACCTTGCTCTTTTTTGCGAGTTGTATGGGATACAAAGAGTTTCCTGTGGAGTCGGATTACAGTTTTGAGGGCGAATTCCGTCGCTATAAAACATTTAACTTTCTAGATACCCGTAGCTCGGGTGCTGATTCTAGCCTTCAGAATGATGTCATTGAGAGCTCGATTCGAGCGCGTATGGAGTTGCAAGGCTACGAATACACTACCCGCGATCCGCGTTTGCTAGTTTCTTACAAAATCTTTTACGATAGCCTTTTCTTTACTGGTTACGATCAACCTGATATTGAACTCTTCATTGAGTATGAAGAGAACATCGATCAGGAAATGGACCCGGTAAAGTACAACCTGCGTCAGGGAACCCTATTAGTGCTGATGTATGATCGGGAGCGTAAGAAATCAATCTGGCAAGGGTACGCCTCAGGAGTATTTGGAGACAGCTTTTACAGCGACAAACGTTATCTACAAGGGGCAGTCCGATCAATCTTTGATCAATATAAAGTATTTGCCGAAGGCTTTGCCGTGCAGAAAAAGAAAGTCAGCCGCAATCGCAATTAGTCACCTATTTATTGACTGACTATTTTGATCACGCGATCGGGATAGTCAGAAATGATTCCATCGACCTTTAAGTTGACCATCCGCTGAATATCGTCCGGTTCATTTACTGTCCAGGGAATAATACTCATGCTCTTTTGTTCGGCCAGATCAATTAAATCTTGATCTACTAACTGAAAGTGAGGACTATAAATTTGGGGAGTAAAACCCAACTTAGCCAAGTTTTTTTCCAAAGAATCAGTATTGCCTATTAATAACGCGAGTGGTAGTGAAGGTTGTTTTTTCCGTATTTGCTTTAGCGTACGAACATCAAACGACTGAATAATTACTCGATCTTCAATACCTTTTTCCTGAATAACTGATAAAACCAAATCAGTAAATTTATCTGGTGTTGGATGAAAGATATTATCGCTCTTCGGACCAGATTTGGTTTCAATGTTATAGACTACCGGAGGTAGGTCTTGCGCAGTTATCAACTGTTCAACTGTATCGATTACGTCGCTGAGCAATGGTTTATATGCCGGAAAGTTTTGTTGTTCGGGAAATTGCGGATGAGGGCTACTACCGCAATCGCAGCGAGCGATTTCCTCATAAGGCATCTGGTAGAGATTATGCTTCTTCTCTTCCTCCTCCGTAATAGCTCGCCCTTCGGCAGTACGACAAATTACGTGAGAAAGAAATGGCTCGTGAGAAACAACAACCTGCTGGTCTTGAGAAATTACTACATCCAGCTCAAGGGTAGTAACCCCTAGCTTAATGGCTTCAAGAAAAGCGGGAGTGGTATTCTCCGGAAGTAACCCCCGACAACCTCGGTGTCCTTGAATATCTAATGATTGGTCAGAAGACTGAGTCATCGCCTCAGTGGGGAGTAACGCAACCGAAAAAAACGCGAAAACAATAAATAAGCGAAAATTCATATCAACGCACCTCAAAATTCGCGGTACCAATGATGTAATCGTCAGAGTAAATTTCTACTTGATGACGTCCCTCGGTGTAGTCACTACCTTTCTCATAGATGAAGGAAAGTGCCTGTCCGGTATTATCAAACAATATATCTTTTTTCTGAGTATAGAAAATTTCTTCACCATCCAGCATAAATGTGCCTGACCCTTTGGCTACGTCAAATATTACGTTGCCATTAGGCTCTACAATGCGGATGAAGATGTCTCGTCCTTTAATTTCAGCTACTTCATTTTTGGCTATGTTGAATGTAACTTGCACCTGCTCTAGCTGATTATTTCGGTAGCGATCACGTTCTTTGCCTTTTCCCCGGCTATTAAGCCCAACCACTTTAATATTCTCTGCTTCTAGTTGAGAGGCTACCGCTACCTTTTCGGCCATTTGATCTTTTTCCGAATTAATTTGGGTAATCGTTTTATTTAGTTCCTGTTGCTCTACTTTCAACTCGGTATTTTCTGCAAACAAGACTTTGTTTTCTTCTTGGAGCTTGGCAATTTCTTTGTCTTTATTGAGCAAAAGCTCCCGATACCCTTCAACTCGATTACTTATTTGGTTATATCGCTTCTGGGCCAACACCTGATTGTTTTGCAACTGCTCTTTCTCTTGCTCTAGCGTTTCTCGGATGAGCCGCAATTCCTCTACGTCGCCCCCTAGCTTCTGTATCTCCTGAATCTTGAGATCAAGTTCGTTGCTTATTGACTCCAGTTTGGCGTAGGTTTCTTGTAATTCGGTTTGACTCGTTTGTAACTCAGTCGTCTTTTTCTGGTTGTTTTGATAGAACAGAAAAAGTACCACCAAATTCGTTAGCACTAGTAAGCCAACAATGATTAATAATATTTTTCTTTTGTTTGAGCCGTTATTTGAATCGGAATGAGTACTCTCTTCCATAAGTGTAATTTGTTGGATTGCTTGAATATCTGCTATTTTAGAAAAATTTCAGCACTCGTACTAGGAAAATGGAAACGCTAAACGAAAACTATTGGACTCAGCGCTATCAATTGGGCAATACTGGCTGGGATACCGGTAGTATTACCCCGCCTTTGAAAATATATTTTGATCAGTTGTACGACAAAAATATAAAAATTCTGATACCAGGCAGTGGAAATAGCTACGAAGCCGCTTATCTTTTTGAACAAGGATTCTCTCAAGTACATATTGTAGATATAAGTAAACATCCGTTGGAGAAGTTTCAGCAGCAGTATCCGGATTTTCCACCCGAACAAATGTTACATCAAAACTTCTTTACATTGGACAGCACGTTTGATCTAATTATTGAGCAAACATTTTTTTGCGCGCTAAACCCAGACTTACGACCAGATTATGCCAAAAAAATGTATGAATTGTTAAAGCCAAGCGGTAGATTGGTAGGTCTATTATTCGATGCGCCTCTTTATCAAGACCATCCTCCTTTTGGAGGTAATCTACAAGAATATCGCCAATATTTTAAACCGTACTTTTATTTTCACACGTTTGAGTCAGCGTACAACTCTATTTCTCCTCGGTTAGGAAACGAACTGTTCATCAATCTAAAGAGAAAAGAACAAGCATAACGGCTTAAACCCATAATTAAAAGTTGCCTCTGAGTTTTTTTAGTCGCTAACGAAAATATGCTGCATTCGGATCATTATATTTTAGCCCACGGATTGAACGTACAGCCAACAGTTATGCAGTTGCTGGCTGAAGAACTGGGTTGCGCTGAAGATCAGTACACCGTAATTAGTTTGCCTGGTCACAGTGGGGAGGAAAATTTATCGCGCGATTCGGCTGACCGCTGGCTCGAAAGTTTTCAGGATCAGTATAACGAGGTATTCCGGAAGCACACTGATGTAGTTTTTGTGGGGTATTCTTTAGGTGGATTGATTATGACATATCTGCTAGGCAATGGGCAGGTAGCCGCGCCACGTAAGCAGATACTATTAGCACCAGCTTTAGCTTTTCAACAATGGACGAAAATTCCGACCATGATACCGAAGGCAACATTGGATCAGGTGACAATTCCTTCATTTACCCCCAAAAGCTATAAAGCTAACTCGGGAGTTTCGCTAGGTGCCTATAAAGTACTTTTTGCAATTAGTCAGGAACTGAATAGCATGATTTCTAATCGTTATAATATTCCTACTTTAGTTTTTTGTGATCGCTGGGATGAACTGGTGCAAGCCGAAGGGTTACGCAAGTTTATAAATGCTAAGAAACTCACTGAATGGAAGCTTATTGTAGTATCATCTAGCTTTTGGCAAAGGTTAGGAAAGAAGCATTTGCTGGTGGCTAAAGAATATTATTCTGACAATCATTGGAAGCAAATTCGCCAGCAGATAGAGGCATTTGTGGATGAATGAACTGATTCACTACCAAGCCAACTACGATGCAGCTCGCACCTATTTTCGCGAACTAGCAACCCACAATGGTTGGGAGCTTCATTCGCTGACAGTAAACGAATCGGAAGAATTATTTATTGACATCGCGATTTGGCGTGGAGGTAGTGATAAGTTGGTTATCCATAGCTCGGGAGTACACGGGGTGGAGGCTTTTCCAGGTTCGGCAGTCCAGTGCGCTTTTCTCAGTTCTTGGAAACCAAATGTATCTGTCCTACCAAGCATCGCACTTATCCATTGTGTAAATCCCTTCGGAATGCGCTATTTACGCCGATGGAATGCTCAAAATGTTGACCTCAATCGGAACTTTCTATCTTCATTTACTACGCTTCCAGAGAACCCTTTGTATGATCACTTATCTCCTTTTCTAAACCCTCAGTCTGATACTCAACTTTCATTTTTCACACTGCGAGCATTAAAATTACTGGCAAAGTACCGTTTTGCTACTTTGCAACAGGCTACTGCTCAAGGGCAATATAATAGGCCGACTGGGCTATTTTTTGGTGGAAAACAGCCGACAACTGAAAATAGCTTACTGCGTTCCTTTTTTCAACAGCATCTACGCGAATATCGAGTTATCAGGGGGATAGACTTTCATACCGGATTAGGCAAATTTGGTCAGTCTTCTTTTTATCTGGAACCCCACTTTGGTCAGAGATCATATCAGCAAGCCGAATTTATCTTCGATCAAACAATAATTAGTGCACTTTCTCAGACTAACCAAAGCTATCAAATGCAAGGTAGCTTGGTAGCTGGGTTAAAACTACATTGTTCTGAAAGTGATTTTTGGATGGTTACTCAGGAGATTGGTACCGTTCGCCCTTTAAAGATTCTACAAGTGTTGCGCCAGGAAAATTTCAAATTTCATTATCAGCCTGAGCGTCATATGAGGTCAAGCATACTGTTAAGAAAGGTATTCAGTCCTGATAGTGATGCGTGGAAAAAAGCAGCAGTGCAAGCGGGTTTACGAGCGCTAACTCAGTTAATACACGCTTAGTAACGGCTTTAATTGCTACAAACAATAGAGAGTATAGAAA
>NZ_JBARYM010000836.1:0-3674 GCF_049647865.1 Tunicatimonas sp.
CGGTAGGCGGTCGGCCAGAAATAGCTTACTACTATCAGCTTCCTCTAGCGGACTAATACCCAAGTACAGCACTTCGCGGAATATTCGCTCCCCGGTTTCTAAAGCACTAATATTTTCCGGGCGGGCATCAATCAACACGCTGACCCCATCTTGATCAAAAGGGTTTTTTCCCGGAGTAGTTTCTAACGGGTCATCGGTCACTTAAGCTCCCACGTACAGATAATCATCATCATAAGTAACGTCAAACTGGAACGAAGCATCCTCATCGCCCTGGTGGGAAAACGGATCGCTGTCTACGTAACCATTTTTTCCGACGGTATAGGCAAATTCCGACCATTCATCCAGCGAGCCATCTATTTGAACTGCTGATTCGGTAGGTGAGATCACGGCAACCTTTTCGGGGCGCAGTCGGTAGGTAGATTCAAAGGACACCTCTGGCATTTCCATGCCGGGTATATTGTCGCCTTGATAAGCAGTAGTGCTGTGCAATACCAGAGGCGAAATACTATCTAGCGTAATTGGCTCGGTCGCCCGCAAACCTAGTTTCACTACCTCCACTGAGTTAGGACTGATTTCACGGGAAAGCGCGCCAAAGCTAGGAATAAGCTTAGGGTTTGCCTGTACAGTCAGATCAATTTGCATAGGCACATCGCTATTGTTAGTCAGCTTCAGTTCGGTTTCGTAGGCTTCAAATGTGTTGTCCTGTACTAGAAGTGGTTCCACGCTTATGGCTTGCGATTGCAACAGGGGCTGCATCAGTTGGGCAGTTTCTTCGGTAAATACTTCATCACTCCAAATGCCATCCAGGGCTAGGTTAGCAATAATTGGCCCTTCGTCGGTCATGGTAATCCAGGCTACGTGATCAAACTCCCCCAGTTCGGGACCTCGCAACGGACTACCGCCGCCCGTAGTCGCCAGAATGTAGTAGTTGCCATTATTCCGTTCGTACTTCACGTAGCGGTGTCGGTGACCAACAAATACCGAATGTTCTCGGTTAGTAAGTAACGTTTCCACATCGGCCCAACGCTTGGTTTCTGCTTCCTGATCCCACAGGGGTTGATGCATAAAAACTAACGTCCACTTCACATCGGCATTCTCTGCCAGCGTTCGTTTAACGTACTCGTACTGTTCATCACCAATCGTTCCTCGCCCCGCTCCCCGAACATTGTCTTCACTATTGAGGCAAAGGAATAGTACGTCGTTGTAGGTAAAGTGATAGTAGTCTTTACCAAAACGCTCTTTCCACTCTTCTGCCAGCACATCATTGGTATAATCGTGGTTACCGGGTACGTAGAAGAAAGGAACGGTCAGTTCATCAATAAAACCATTAAACTCGGTCCACTGCCGGTCAATCTCCGCTTCATCGGTGGTGTAGCCTTCAATCAAATCGCCCACGCTCATCACAAACTCGGGCTGGAGTAGGTTAAGCTTACGCACTCCGTCTAGAAAAATTCCTGGCCGGTGCCCCCCGGTACGGTCACTCACAATGGCAAACTGGAAGTTCTCCGCTTCATTATTGACATCTAGGCTAGTGAAGGGCTTGGCACCTTCAATAGATTCAATGATGATTCGGGGAGAATTATCTTCTTGGGCTTGCAGAGGTAAAACTGCAATTAAGAAGAGCGCAACAAAGCAGGTAAAGGTTCTCATAGAGTAGGTATTTTTTACAAGGTAGGCAGATTTCACCATAAGGAAGTTAACTGGATGTTAAGTTTTCGATCAGGATAAGCAGGATGAAGTAAGATGGTCAGGATTAATGTATGATGGGACTTAATTAAGCTATCATGTTAATTCCAACTACAGACTACTCCCGCTCAATCTTCTCTACCAGTTCATTGTACCAATCTTCGCCGTATTTACGGATGAGGGGTTCTTTGAGGAAACGATAGAGCGGAACTCCTAGCTCCCGGCCTAAATCGCAGGCGGGGTTGCAGATGTACCAGCGGTGGTAGTTCACCGCATCGTAATTATCGTAACTATCAATTCGAAGGGGATACAAGTGACAGGAAATGGGCTTATGGAACGAGGTTTTCCCAGCCCGGTAGGCTTGCTCGATGCCGCACTTGAGCGTGCCCTTCTTATCGCGGATGGCGTACGCGCACTCGCGCCCGTTGATGATTGGCGTCACGTGATCGTTGTCTCGGTCGGTGGTATGTTTGCCCTGTCGCTCTATTTCTCGGATGCCCGCTTTGGTGAGGAAGGGTTTTACATCTTCGTAGATTTCATCCAGTATAGGTAGCTCCTCTTTTTCTAGCGGTGCTCCGGAATCGCCCTCCACACAGCAGGCTCCTTGGCACTTTTTCAGATTACAAACGAAAAACTGCTCCTTCACATCGTCGCTTAGTACCGCATCACCAACAATAATCATAATCGCGTAGTCAGTATCTTAAACATAGTGCAGTATTTCACTGCCCACGTTTTATATTTATTATGTCTACATAACATATACCCTTTCCTGCTTGTTCTCGTAACAAACATAACATATCATTTTTATTTCCTAACCTTAATTTTTTACAATGAAAGACCTGAAAGATTTATTACAACACATGCTGAAAGATTTGTGGAGTGCTGAAGATCAAATGCTGGAAGCTTACGATAAAATGGCTCAGCAGGCTGATAGCAGCAAACTGAAGCAGTACTTCCAAGACCATATTGAGGAAACCAAAAAACACAAAGCCATTGTAGAAGGCATTTGCGACGAAATGGGGATCAAACATAGTGGCGAAAAGTGTAAAGCAATGGCGGGCTTGGTAGAAGAAGCCTTGGGATTTTTAAAGGAAGAAGATATGGACAAAGATGTGTTAGATGCGGGTATGATTGCCCAGGCACAACGCATAGAGCACTACGAAATTACCGGTTACGGTACTGCCCGCCGGTTTGCCGAAGAATTAAAGTTAGATTCAGTTGAAAAGAAGCTAAAGGGTATACTGGACGCTGAACACAATCAAGACGATGTGCTGACTAAGTTAGCCGAATCTCGCTTGAACAAGCAGGCGAAGTAGTTTCTCGTTAAAGTTATTAGATAAAAAGGGGCTGGGTTATGGTTGATAGCCCGGCCCTTTTACAAACATACCCGGCGTAGCCCCCGTATGCTCACCCTCTTTCAGCACAGGGGTCCCGTTGACCAGCACGTGTACCATACCTTCCGAGTACTGATGAGGCTTCTCAAAGGTAGCTTTATCCCCCACGATAGCCGGATCAAAGATGACAATATCAGCGTAGAAGCCTGGAGCCAGCTTACCCCGGTTTCGAATACTAAGTTTCTGAGAGGATAACCCAGTCAGGCGATAAATAGCTTCTTCTAGGGAGATTACCTGTTCTTCGCGAACGTACTTACCGAGCAGTCGAGCAAAGTTGCCGTAGGTGCGGGGATGAGTGCTGCTTTCCAGATTTTTGCCTTCGGCAGCAATGGAGCGAGCATCCGAGCCGAAGGTCATGTACGGAAGTTTGATCTGCTTCTTTACGTTTTCTTCGTTCATCAGAAAGTAGACCGTGCCAATGTCACCCTCGTTTTGCACTACCAGATCGATGATCGTTTCAGCCGGAGAAGTGCCGCGTTTTTGGGCGATTTCAGCCACAGTTTGGCCCACGTACTGCTTCAATGAATCCTGGTCAAACTCTACCAGTAAGATGTTATCAGCATCGCCCGCTAGTTGCAAAAAGTTCTCCCACTC
>NZ_JBARYM010000837.1:0-4102 GCF_049647865.1 Tunicatimonas sp.
TGAAGCCATTTTGATTAATAAATTCATTCACCTGCCGGATGTCATCGAAGCTACTCAGCGCTTTAACAAATACCGTGAAGTGATTCGGCCGGTAGCCATGCGCTGCCATCCAGGCGGCGTACTCGCTTTTTTTCTGAAGCTGCTCATACACTTCGTAGCTCACTTCCCAAGGCCGACCATTAGAGCAGAAATCAAACTGCTGAGTAACGTAATCCGGTACCTGATCAACTAACTGATTTACTGCATTCTGTACATCTTCATCGAGTTCTTCTAGTTTCAGTTCGCTAATAAAAATTTTAGGCATCTGGGCATCAGTATGCTCAAAATGTTTAGCGTAAAGCTTCTTCTCAGTAAACTGATAGTCCTGCCGGTATTCGTAGCCACCTTCAAGAAAGGGGCGGGATATTACGTCTATCGAAACCTTGGGGTGATTGAACGTACGAAAGGCAATGTGATCGTTTTGGACCTGATCGCCTCGCTCCAGAAATAGCTTATAAATTTTTAGTGCCTGCGGATTCATGGTGGTATAATCCGTCCACATCCTATCAAGCAAATTGGGCAACGTTGTAGTTGGCATATTTAAAAATATTAAGTGAAACATAAGACAATGATACATAGGTAAGTAAACGAAACGATAACCACAATCTACCGGCTAATGATTAGTTATTTTTGAACCATTTCCTTGAAGCACACACCAACTAACCGATCCGATATTTTTGAATCTGTCAATTAGCCATGAGCATTAGAAAGCATATTCTCTCAGCCTTAATTTTTGTACTTGCTCTAACGTTTGTTTCGTTCGGTACGTCTATTTATTATCTGCAACGGATTGGTTCAACGTCAACCCAAATACTTCAAGAAGATTATCAGACGGTGAAAGCCGCTGAGGAGTTAATTATCTCGTTGGCTAAAATAGATCGCGCCCTATTTATGTTTTGTCTGGATAGTGTTGCTTCAACTGAAGAAGCCGTATTAAAGAAAGTGATCCGTAGCGAGAAGGAAGTTGCGCTCGGCTACCTGGCTATAATTCAGAAAAACACGCAAAACAGTGATGCCGATAGCCTTTATCAATCGCTGGAAACAAGCCGTCAACAATACGAACGCAACTTAAACCAAGTGGCTACTGCATCTGACCGAGGTGAGTTATACTTGAGTTTGCTGCGCTGGCAAAACGAAATATTTCGTTCTAGCTGCTCTAAAATAGTTGATTATAGTCACCAACAGCTAAAAAAGAAAAATCAATCGCTCCAGAATTTGTACCTGAAGGCAAAAATTAACACTTTTTTAGCAAGCATCTTGGTTCTGCTGGCGGTGGCAGTGGTGATGGATAAAATTCCTGACCGGGTTATTCGTCCCATCTCAGAACTTACTAATAAAGTTAATCAACTTGTGCAAGGTAAAGGTAGTGCTACTGAGAAGGATCTAGCACTAACCGATAACACTGATTTGAAGGAGTTAGCATCTTCAATTAACTTAGCGGGGCAGCGGCTGAAAGAGACTGAAGAGAAATTCTGGCTGATTACCGAAAATCTGTACGACATTATTTTCTTTTGCACTTCCAACGAGAAAATATTCTATACTACCCCATCTATTGAACGCGTGTTAGGATACGATCCTGACGAAATGATTGGTCAGGGCGTAAAGGCATTATTGCACCCCAAAGATGCCGCGCGCTTGGGGCAAGGCATTCAGGCTCCTACTGAAATACAGGTTAAAACAAAGGAAGGGGAGTATCTATGGTTAGAAGTAAACCAAACGTTACACCAAAGTGAAGCAGGGGAAACACTGTACGCTCAGTATACCGCTCGAGATATTAACGAACGAAAAAAGGCGGAAGAAAGAATCAAACAAGCATTGATTAGTGAGAAGGCATTGAATGACGAATTAACTAAAGCTAATGACGAATTAGATAAGCTGGTATATAGTGCCTCGCACAATTTGCGTTCCCCTCTCACATCCATTTTTGGCCTGGTTTCATTACTCCGGTTCGCTACTCGTAAAGCCGAGCGTACCGATCTTATTAATCAGGTAGAAGTAAGTGCGTACAAATTAGACGAAACGGTAAAAGATATTATTGAGTACTCTCGCAATACCCGAATAGCGATTGAAGTGGCGCTTATTAATTTTGAAGAACTTATTGTAGAGGCCATTCGTGACTTACACTATCTACAGCCGGAAGAGCGGCCCGTTACTATTAGTTACGAGATTGCACCCAACCTACGCTGTTATTCCGACACTAAACGAGCTAAGATTATATTTCTCAGTATAATATCAAATGCTATTAAGTACCATGATGCCGAAAAAACAGCGCTCACACTGCATATAGCTGTAACTAGAAAAGGAAAGAAGACTGTTGCCACTTTCACCGATAATGGAATTGGTATTGAAGATCATCTGCAAGCTAAAGTCTTTGACATGTTCTATCGGGCCAGTGAACAAACTGGAGGAGCAGGCTTAGGTTTATACATTGCCCGGAGCACTTCTGAAAAGATTGGGGGAACTTTATCACTCCAATCAAAGCTAGGCAAAGGAACCACCATTACAGTAGCAATTCCGAATTTAAAGCTAGAAAAGTTATCCGAAGAGAAGTCTGACCAGTTTGTCTCGCCTACAAAACCGGAGTCAGTGGATGAGCCATCTCCTGAAAGTTGACTCCAAATTTTTGTAGTTCCTGTAAAATGGGTTCGTATATTTCCCGATGGATAGGAATAAGCAGACCACGTCGCGTTACTTGCTCATTTAAAATTAACTTAGCGGCAATTCCAAGCGGATACCCTACCGTTTTTGCCATTCCCGAAAGTCGGTCTAACTGCCCAGTTACCACCAAAGACGAAGTAGATAAATGATCTTCGCCCTGTAGTTGGTATCCGATCAAATGTTGCATCACAATCATGTCTTCATCCTGTAGTTGGGTCTGCCACTTTTCTTCCAGCAGTTTTTGTAGTACATCGGCTGGTGAAGCTTTCTTCATACCAATAGGCTTCTCATCCAACAATCCTAACCACATAATGCGCTCCATTAATTCGGAGGTAACATCGGTACCAATGTAGCGACTGAAGTTAGTCACTAAATCGTCTTCGCTGTACGGTAAGTAAGCCCGTACAAAATCAGCGTAGGTCATATTCCCTAGATTCCATACCTCGTAGCTATCATCGGTCAAACCCAATTGAACAAATGCATTCCAGGCGGCGCAAAACCCGGGGCGACGCAACGTTCCCCGTAAAATAGTCTCAGCTTTGTGAATGCCGTATAGGTCGCGGTACTTCAGCGAATCACGATTGGGGTACGACTCAAACCGCCCGTAGCCGGGTACTTCTACCGCACTTATCCGGCTAAATACGTGGTGATGAGGGATGTTTTTATGGCGTCCCCTGAATAGGTACTGCGCGGTGCCGAATTTTCCGGCTAATACTACATTGCGCGGGTTCCAGGTAAACTTATATCGCCAAGGATTATTATCTGAGCCCGGCGCCATTAGTCCACCGCAGGAAGACTGAAAGGAAGTTATAGTGCCGCCTTGCGATTTCACTTCGTCAATAATTTTCATAGCCGACATATGGTCTAAACCTGGGTCAAGACCACATTCGTACAAAAATGTCAAATCATTACTTTTTATATCGGCTTGTAACTCTTTTACATCATTGCTCACATAAGAGGCCGTAATTAAATGCTTCCGTAGGGCCAAACAAGAATGTACTACGTGAATATGAAAGCGCGCTGGTAGCATCGATATTACCAGATCAGCCGTTCCGATAATATGATTGCGGGCTTCCTCATCAAGCACATCAATCTGCTGAGTCTCAATAGTAGGATATTGTTGTTTAAGAATAGCAACCGTTGGTTCCGAAGCGTCAGCTACAATCACTTGCCAATCATACTGCTGACTCTGCTCACATAAATACTGAATAAGGGCGGTGGCCGAGCGCCCAGCTCCCAAAATGAGTAATTGTTTCATATACAGTCTGTCTTTTCAAGAATAACGTTGAGATCGCGCTCTTCCTTGCAAATATGTACGATTTATCCGAAGATTAAACTAATCTTCGTCTCCATTATTTTTTTCAGAAAGCGCGTACCAATTAACCTGACGCGACAGGTACATTAC
>NZ_JBARYM010000838.1:0-19008 GCF_049647865.1 Tunicatimonas sp.
ACCGAAAGTACTACTCACTTAACCAGCCCGGAAGGGCAGCTTTGCGCGAGCTAAAAAGCGAATGGACTAATATTAATCAAATAATGACCACGCTATGGAACCCACAAACTCGTTTGACCTAAGTAAAGCTATTGGCCAGTATGTGAGTCAGGTAAATTCAGCCAACATTCTCTCGGGAGAAGAAAAAGATCAGCTTCACGATCATTTTTATAGCGAAACCGCCTCCCTGCAAGACTCAGGACTGAATGCTGAAGAAGCATTCTTGGTAGCCAAAATGCGCTTCGGTGATGCTAGCACTATTCAAAAAGAGTTTGCTAAAGTTAAACCCTGGAATAATTTCATTCAAACAGTCTTAATGGCAGTCGTTTTGGTACTAGGAATAAAGCTGGTTTTAAACGTAGCAAAGATGCTATCTTTCTTACTTCTTATTGCTCTACAAAAATTCTCGACTACCAATATTGAAGATTATCTTAATACTAGTGACTGGATATTACAGGTTGGCTTAACTACCATTCTATTTTACTTTAGCTATATAATTTGTACCAAAGCTAGAGTAACACATATTAAACACCTTTGGCCAGCACCGGTTCTATTTTTACTGTCTGAAGTAGCCAATCGGGCGGTAACTGTCGTTTTCTTTGATACCGTTGATACTAGAACTATGACGACTTATTATATACACTCCGTGTATATCTATCTGGGAGTGGGTAGTATCATAATAGTGGCTTCTCTATGGATATTATATCGGAATAAAGATCAGCGAATACGATTTTCTTGAATCTTTTTTCAAGAAACTATTCTATTTCCGCCACAATAGTATCTGAACCCAAGCATTTGTTAATTCGCTTTTCGTACCAATGTCGCATTCTAGGGAGCGTAATGCTATCTATTTGCAGATTATCTTTATTGTGACATGAACGTTCATTAGCTTTTCTTGCAGAAGAACATCTTCCAACTCATCTGATTCGCTACTAAAATTTCTACTGAGGCTGTATCTTTTCTAGGATTTTGTATTCTACTATTAGCAGTAAAAATTTATCATACAATCGTTGGAAGGTTTAGCATCTATATCGGAGAATGAGCGACAGCAGATTCAGGCTGCTCAGAAAAACCCGCAAGCATTTCGCCCTTTGTACGAAAAGCACTATCGGCCAATCTTTTTGTTTGTGTACCGACGAGTAGATAATGAGAGTGTAGCCGCCGATATTACCTCCCAGGTATTTTTGAATGCGATGCTTCATTTGAAGAAATATAAAATTACTAAAGCTCCTTTTCAGTCGTGGCTCTACCGTATTGCGCATAATGAAGTGATGCAGTTTTTTCGTAAGACCCAACACGTCCGCAAAATCGTCATTGATGAAAACTTACTGGCTGAACTAAAAAATGAAGAAGATTACTCGCCCGACTACCTAGAAAAATGGCGAGATCAGTTGATTGTGGCTATCAATACATTGCGTCTAGAGGAAGTACAGCTTTTGGAGCTGCGCTTTTTTGAGCAAAAGCCTTTTCGGGAAATCAGTTTTATTCTCAATATCACTGAGAACCACGCTAAAGTAAAAACCTACCGACTGCTGGCTAAACTCCGCAAGCAGATGGAAATGCAAATATCAGTATCATGAAATTAACGTATCGCTGTATGTTTGATGATCGCCCGCCTTCCGACCCTGCCCAATGGCAGGATTTTGACCAGCTTCTGTCCCAGTACCAACGCGCCCAGCGAACTCGGTCTAGCTATCGTTATTGGTTGTTCGGCACCTTAGTGGCGGTAGGGCTAGGACTGGGTGGTTGGGAACTTATTCATTGGCTGAATGCGCCTCGCTTTACCAATCTACCACCTAAAATTGCTTCACTTCCTCTACATGTGTTTAGCCTAGAAAACCCGCTGCAAAACGATCAGTTTTCATCTCAGGTTCAGGTGGTGCCATTACCCGAAAGAAAACCATCTTTTGCCCTGAGTACTGAAAATTCATCTCCAAAAACTAATGCAAATGCTTCGGCAAGTGAGGCGGCCGTCAGCCAGTTTGAAGAAGCTCGGCCAGTAGGTGGTTATCCTGCTTTATACGAATATTTTGCCAAGCATTTGCAGTACCCCGAAGCAGCCAAGATAGCCGGAGTAACGGGTTCGGTACTGGTTGAGTTTTATATCAACGAAGCAGGCTATCCCGACCAGATTCGTATTCTGCAAGGCATACGTGAGGACATTAACGAGGAAGCTATCCGTTTAGTAAAATCTATGCCCCAGTGGTCTTCGGCCCGGGTGAATGGTGAACCTGTAGCAACTAAGCACACTATGCCCCTCAATTTTCAGTTAGGTGATAACTTTTAAGTTCAACAGTATGAAGGCCTCTACCCATAAGCACCAGAATAAAAATACATTATGCGTTTCCCCTTTTGAAAAAGAGGCCGCCCACGGGTCAAGTCTGTGGCAAGCAGTAGAACGGAGATTAAGGGGGATTTTTGATTGCTGCTTATTTTTGACCGTGTGCTACTTCATCTCAACGACCACAGTCTCCGCTCAGAATTTTAAACCCGATACACTCACCGTTCCAATCAACATTGAGTACGCCATTGGTGCTGAGCTAAGTGGCGATGATTTTCTGGACTATTTTTTCTACGGAACCGATTCGGTAGGTAACGTTGGCTACTGGGTCTACGAAAATATGGGTGATCAAACGTTTACGCTACAACCTCTTGCCCTTCCTACAATTACAGAAGCCACTTTTGCCTTCGCCGATCTCAATCGAGATAATACGCTAGATGTAGTAATATCGGGAATAGACAGTGTAGGGAACGGGACAACTAATATCTTCTATTCTTTAACCGATCCGGGCGACGGTATAAGGATGCAAGTAGATAGCCTCCAAGCCAGTATTATTGCTTGCGCTGACTTCGATAATGATGGTAGGCGCGACCTACTACTAAATGGTATCAGGGCTGACTCTTTGGTTGCCCTAGTCTATCAGAATGTAGATACCGCTTTCATTGTTCAAGATACATTATCTACCGCTCTACAAGCGGGCGTAGCAGCGGCTTACGATTGGAACAATGATGATGAGGTGGATCTACTACTAAGTGGTGCTACAGAAGATGGAGAAGCCATTACTCAGCTTTACCAAAACCAAACAAAGTTTACGTTTGATTTAAAAAATGTCGTTCCCGATTCGGTGATTAGTACCGCAGTAGCCATTGGCGACTACAACCACGATGGTCGCAGCGACATACTACTATCCGGGCGCAATTCTCAAAATGAACCGGCTATCACTTTATTTCAGTACACCAATCAGGCTTATGAGTTGTTAGATTTGACTATCCCTTCAATTAAAGGGGACTTCGCTACGTTGGCTGACTACAATCACGATGGCCTTGCTGATATTGGTCTGGCTGGCCAGGACTCTACCGGGCAAAAAGTACTGCGCTGGTACTTCAACCAAGATAGCACAATGCGAGAAGAGATGTACGACTCATTGTTACTAGCCTCAAGCTTTCATCAAACAATAGGCGACATGAACAATGACGGAAATTTGGATGCATTGCTGGTAGCCAACTATCCAAACTCGCCGGACTCCTTATTTTTGTTTTGGAATGAAACCGACGCTGAAAATCCTGGCCCTGGTCGCCCTTCTAATCCTCAGGTACGTACTATTGCCAATGAGACTTTTTTGAGTTGGGATGCTTCGCCCGATGATACCACTCAATTAGCTGCGCTGACTTTTGATCTGTACGTGCTATTAGAAGGGGATACCACTTTTAAAATTTCGCCGGAATTTTCGGGTGAGTTTAAGCATCGGGCTGATTACGGACGAGCGGGATACGGTACCGAACATACGGTTCGCAATCTGCCGGAGGGCAAGTTTTATTGGGGCGTAGCCGCAGTAGATAATGCATTTCAAATGAGCGCCCCTTGCGAAGGACCAGCCGTTTGCTTCACCATTACCCGAGAAGATACGGCAGTGTGCACTAACACTACACTTCGCTTAGGAGCCGAACAGGCGGTAGATTGGTACTCCACGCAGCAAGGTTACTTACAAAACAGTCAAAGGTTAGATTATACTGTGATTGAAACCGATACGCTCTACTACGCTACTCAACCGAAAACTACTTGCGCTACCACCTACACACTTACCATTACCACTGATGAAAAGTTTGATCCACTTCCTGCCGATACAATTGTCTGTCGTAACGAACCATTAGTGTTGGCGGCCGACTCTGTTTTTTCGAAAGTCAATTGGTACTCAGCTAATCTAGGTTTGCTAGGATCGCTAGATACATTAGCTTTTCAGGTAGATGAACCTGATACACTTTGGCTAGAAGCTACATTGCCTTCCTCCTGTTTGGTATACGATACTATGGTAGTCAATTTCTTTCCTGAAGAAGAATTAATTGCCGATACGGTAGTGAACATAGAATTTGGCTCGTCAGTCACGCTGAATGCCGGAGAAGCTCTCAGTTATGCTTGGCTTCCGGCAGATAATTTGAGTAACGCTACTCAGCAATCGGTGACAGCATTACCTACCCAAACAACTACCTACCTCCTCGAGGCGATTACGCTAAATGGCTGCTCTGTTATAGATAGTATTACCGTGATAGTAGAACCCGCTCCGGTACTTACTACGCTGTTTGTACCCAACCTCTTCTCGCCAAATGGCGACGGCAAAAATGATGAGTTTCGCCTGTATGGGCAGCGTATCAAAACGCTAATTTTCCAAGTATACGATCGACAGGGTACGCTGCTGTTTGAAACCAATCGTTTAGAAGAAGGGTGGAACGGGAAATACCGTAATCAATCGCTGCCTAACGGACTTTATCTATGGAAGGTTTCAGGTTCTTTTGAGGACGGCACTCCCCTGGAGTTTGAAGGAAATCAGTCGGGAACTTTGCGCTTGGTTCAGTAATTTATTGATCGTCTATCGGTATGATTCGTACTTTTCCACTGTTTCTCCTCTTATTTACTGCATTTTATTCAACTGCGCAGAATCCGTTATTTTCTCAGTATCAGTTAGCTCCCAGCAATGTAAATCCTGCCTGGACCGCCGCTTCGCCCGACTGGTGGGTTATCGCCCATTATCGTCATCAGAATTTCGATGGTGGATATACTTTTCAATCCTCTCAACTTACCGTAACCCGTCCTTTGCTTCAGGGCAAACGCCGGTATGGCGGAGTAGGTATTTCGGTGTTGGATGACAACACCGGGGAATCGGGTTGGTACCACTTTCAGCGATTGGGCGCTTCTTTGGCACACGACATTAAGCTTTCGCGACAGCAACGGCTTAGCTTAGGATTTCAGACGCAATATCAAATCAAGCGGATCTCTACTGAAAATATTCGCACCGGAAGCCAGTATCGTTTTGGTCAGGGATTTGACCCAGCATTAGCCTCTGGCGAAAACATGAATGATTTGCAAACGAGCTACTTCTCCTTAGGAACCGGAGCACTATGGTACGCCGTAGACCGTCATCAAGCTACCACATTTTACGCTGGAATAAGCTGGCTGGATCTCAACCGACCGGATGAATCTTTTTTTGGTGACGCTCAACCATTACCGTCTACGCTGAGTCTACAAAGCGGCTTCCGAGCGTACCAAAAAAATCGATTTACGCTGTTTCCTGAATTGTTGCTGCTTCATCAGGCGGGAGTAAGTATTTTAAATATAGGTAGTCGGCTCTCCTATGAACTCAGAAATGCTTTTTCTGCGAATAAATCTGCTCCGCAGGTAGACTTTATTACTCGCTACACGCTCAATCGTAGCTTGGCTTTGGCACTACAGTGGCATCAGCCTACCTACACGCTAGGAGTTAGCTTTGATACAGGGGCGAGTAGCCACCGAGCTAATCCACTACAAAATGCTTTTGAAGTAGTATTGGCTTGGCACCAATCTGTATCGCCTAAAAGTAAAACTAAGAAAAAGCGTCTCAAAAAACGTAAATCTCACCGTCAGGACCGCTCAACTAAAAACACGAACCTAGCTATTCCTAAGCTCACTTATCTTCCACCCGTTTCGTTTACAGATTCGGTAGGGGATGTCTCAAATATGAACCCGGTTGTGCCTCTATCTTCAGACGATCTTCGCGGTCGGATAGAAACATCTACCCTCGATCTATTTATTGAGTTTTCTTTTAATCAAACTTCTGTGAGAGCAGAATCGGAGAGTTCGCTGCAAGCAATTGCGCGCTTTTTGCGGCAGAATCCGAATTTAGCGGTAACAATCACAGGACATACTGATAACGTAGGTAATCAAGAAGACAACTACCAGCTATCGACAGCTCGGGCGAATGCCGTTCGTCAACTTCTGTTGGACTATCAAGTTGATTTTCAGCGAATTCGGGTGGAAGGGAAGGGGGAAGAAGAACCATTGTACCCCAATACCGACGAAGTACTGCGGGCTAAAAACCGCCGGGTAGAAATTAGTTTTTCGCCGCTATAGTAAAGAGTAATAGTAAATGGCGTATCCAGCCGCTAAAATAGCCACCCCACCGGCAATTACAGCGATAAGTTTCCAGTTTACCTTTCTCTCGGGTATATCGGCTAGTATAAGACGATCTTTGAGTTCGCGCATAAATTGTAGCTCCATTCCAGTCAGAATATCGCGGTGCAAATGCACCCCTTCAGCCAGGCCGAGGTTTTCGCGCATCCGTTGCTCAAACTCTACTACCTCTTCATCGGCCATCAAGCCGCTAACATATCTATCAATTTGGTTAAAGCGATTTTCTGCCATCGTCTGCTTTGTTGTCTTAGACAAAATCTTCGTTTTGATACCGTTCGCGAACCATGTTTTTTAGGCTGGTTAGGCAGCGCAGCTTTTGCGTTTTCACTACATTTTCGTTTTTGTATTGTAGCCGCGTAGCAATAGCTTCCATACTAAACCCCCGAAAATAAAATAGCTCCAGAATGCTTTTGCAGGGTTCGCCAATGGTTTCCATTAGTCGGGCAACTAGTTGCTGGCGATCGTTGGTAGCAAATTGATCGACAGGGTCGGTGTAGAGATTCTCTACCAAGCCTAGTTCGCTACTTTCCAGAGTAACAGGTTGCTGTAACTTCTTACGAACAACATTTTTTCCGATAGCGAATAGGTAGGTTTTGAGCGAACTGGTTAGCAACTCCAATTTACCCTGAACGATATTGCGGTACAAGCAAACTACCGCATCTTGAAAGGCATCAGCCGATTGCTCTTCATCAATGCGGTAGCTATGCTGCGCCCATTGTTGGAAAGCCGGTCGATATTCCTTGTAAATTTTAACTAAGCTAGTTTCATCGCCATCTTTGATGCGCTGAATAAGCGTTTGATCTTCGGTATACGTCTGCTCCACAGCTACGGGTTATTACTACGAAAAAGTTAGTAAGGATGAAACAATTACTGTTCTAGAAAGCCGAAATTTTTTTCGGATGTAATTAATTAGATAATTTCTACTAAAGAAACAAAAAAACCACTCAAATGAGCGGTTTTCGTACAAGTATTATCTCAGAATATACAATGTGCTAAATAATAGAAATAGCACAAATATTTGATTATCAGATAGATAGGTAAAGAAAATTGCGCTAATAAGCTACTTTTTAGAAAATTTCATCCTGATCAACAATTTGTAGAGAATCTTCTGTCTGCAAGGAATCCGCTTCCTCGCCGAAAGAACCATACTGATCGCAATCAATTTCAATGGATAGTCCGGTACGAGGTCGCTCAAAAGCTCCTTTTTCGTAGTCGAGGCGTTCATCAGCATAAACCCGCTTCATATATTCTACCCAGATAGGCATCGCCATTCGTGCACCCTGTCCCAGTGCCAAAGTTTTAAAGTGAACACTGCGGTTATCGCCTCCTACCCAAGCTCCCGATACCAAATCTTTCGTTACGCCCATAAACCAGCCATCGGAGTAATTAGATGTTGTTCCAGTTTTAGCTCCTACTTCATTGCCTTCCCGAATTTCCAGTGGAATGCCACGCCCCGTTCCGTCTTCTTCCTCAGTAGCTCCTCGCAACATGTAGAGCATCAAATAGGCAGTCTCTTCGCTCAGGGCTTCCCGGGTTTTCACCGGATGATCGTACACTACATTCCCTTCTTTGTCCTCAATTCTAGTAATAAAGACGGGTTCGGTCCAGGTACCGTGGTTCACAAAAGTACTGTAAGCACCTACCATTTCGTAGACTGATACGTCTCCCCCTCCGCCGAGTGCCAAACTGGGAACCGCTTCAATATTACTGGTAATACCCATTCGCTTGGCATAACTGACTACCGTTTCGGGGCCGAGACGCTTCATCACAAATGCAGTCACAGAATTTATGGACTGAGCCATTGCCTGCCGGATGGTCATTTTATCTCCAGAGTAGCGGCCCCCCGCGTTCTTTGGAGTCCAGGTATCTTCTCTTCCGTTGGTAAACACACTAAATGTTACCGGAGCATCTACCACTTCGTAGCAAGGTGAATAGCCATTATCAACGGCTGCGGCGTACACGAATGGTTTGAACGTAGAACCAGGTTGCCGCTTACCCCTCATTACATGATCATACTGAAAATTCTCAAAGTTAATACCACCAACCCAAGCTTTAATGTGTCCGCTGAGTGGATCCATTGACATAAAGCCTGCGTGCAAAAAGCGCTGCGTATATTTGATAGAATCAGTCGGGCTAATAATCGTATCCTTCTTATAGTCTTCATTTTCCCAAGTGAACAGTGTGGTTGCCACTGGGGTGTCCATCACAATCTGAATAGAATCATGATCTTTGCCATACCTTTCCTCCAATCCTTTATAGCGGGGAGATCGCTTGGCTAACATCTCCACAAAGCCTTTAATCTCCTTACCTTCTTCATCGCGCCAGGGGTTTTCTTTGCCCCAGTGTTTTTCAAACAACCCTTGCTGGTAACTCATATGTGTTTTCACCGCTACCTCAGCGTGTTCTTGCATGCGGCTGTCCAGGGTGGTGTAAATTTTTAGGCCGTCTTCGTCTAGGTCGTAACCGTGTTCATCGGCCCAGCGATAGAGCCATCGGCGGATTACTGCCCGAAAATAAGTAGCTGGACCATCGTTATGGCTTTCAACCTTAAAGTTGAGCACAATAGGTTGAGGGGCTAGTGTATCGTAAGCTTCCTGCTCCAAATATCCATTTTTTCTCATTTGGTTCATTACCACATTGCGGCGACGCATGGAGTTGTTAGGATTACGAGCGGGATTATAGTATGTAGCAGCTTTCAACATACCGACTAATACGGCGGCCTCTTCTACATCTAAATCATATGTTGGCTTATTGAAAAAGGTTTTAGCGGCTACCTTAATACCGTAAGAGTTACTACTAAACTCAGCAGTATTAAGGTACATTGCCAGAATCTCTTTCTTAGTATAATAACGCTCCAATTTTACGGCTACAATCCACTCCTTCGTCTTAATAATGAGCATCCCCAAACCCGGAATACTCATGAGCGGACCTTCATTTTGGCCCCGGGTTTTGAATAGGTTCTTAGCAGTTTGTTGAGATAATGTGCTACCTCCACCGTCTAAACTACTAGCTCCGAATGTGACTACTTTTTTGGTAATTCCCCAGGCAACCCGACCCATGCTTTGCAGATCAATCCCACTGTGTTCGGTAAAGCGCTCGTCCTCAGTGGCCACCAAGGCGTTCACTAAGTTGGGCGACAATTCTTCGTAAGTAACGGGACTTCGGTTTTCACGGTAGTATTTTCCTAATTGCACATTATCTGCCGAGTAGAGCTCGGATGAAACATCGTTTTTAGGATTCTCTAAGGCCGACCAACTAGGTAGCCCACCGTAAAGCCCCATAAAATCGATGCTTACGGTGTAAATGTAGAGAGGAAATAAAATGAAGAAAGAGATAAATGAAAACCAAGCTCCACGTACAATCCAGGTGTACAATCGGGTTCGGTCTTTCTTCTCAACTTCTTTCTTTGAGGTTTGAGTACTGGCCATCTTAATGGTATCTACTTCTGCTAATTAACTTGATTTCTTGGTGGTGCGTTTGCTAAGTGCTAAACGTTGTGTAATTGAACGGAACAAAAATCAGACAAATTTACTAAAAATCACCCAGTTGGTTAGAAGGTGTAATGCTTTTCAAAAAAACGAAGATAATTTTCTATATCCTTAGTACGATACAAAATAGGCAAATTATCCTCAGTAATGATGAAATTACTGGTAATATCGCTGCGGTCGTAGCTATTAGACTCAGGAAGATTATTAAGAGGAGATATATCACTATTAAACTCTTCAAAGTACCGTTGGGCGGTAGACTGATCGGGAAATTCTTCCACAATGATCATCACTTGCCCATCTTCCAGCATCAGGTTCGCCGAACGAAGCTGGGCTTCCGCAAAGTATTCAGCGTTGTAAGCATCTACAACTCTCGGCAACTCAGTAGATAGCCGTCCTTTGCTATTGTACACTAAAATGAAAGAGTGCTTTTCATTAAATTCAGGAATGAACTTGGCTCCTTGCTGAGCTGCTAACTTTTCCTCAAAACCCTGAGCTGCCGTGAGTAGTTCTTGAGCGTAGGGAGTCACTTCGCTTTCGGGGTACTCATCAATAAAACTTTGTAGTGCGAACTGGTATTCATACTGGCTACTGAGTTTTCCCGAAATCAGAACTTGCAATAACTTCATATTATCTACAAAGTCATTATCATCGTACTGCTGGAGTGCTGTCTGGACTAATGGCTCAGCTTGCTGATAAGCCCCTTTTTGGTAAAGGCGATACGCCTCTTCGTAAATCTTCTGAAGTTGAGCACTAGCCATATTGCTTTCTTCCCGGTAATTTGGGTTGCGGATGACCTTCGCGAAAATACTATCGGGGAAATCAGTTAGTAGTCGGTTCTTATAGCGAGTAGCGGTAGCATCATCACCTTGCTCCTGATACAGCAGATATAATTGGTATAACACCTCCGGTTCGTACTCAGAAGCCGGAAAGCGTGAGAGCAACGTTTCAAAGGTTTCAATAGCATTCGCCTTTTCTTCCAGATCAAAATTATAAATACCCCCCAGCTTGAAGTAAGCGTCTTCAATTTGCTGAAAAGCTACTAGCTTCTGTTCTTCGGTAAACGGAATGTCGGCGTAGAGGGCTTGTTTTTCGCCACCGGTGGCATCAGCCACATCAGCCGAAGGGTCGCCCAGCACTGGATCGGCTACGTCAATCAGTTTCTCATCGTCAGCAGCAAAGTTTTCTTCAATTGTTTTATTGGAGCGTCGCCAGTTGTCTTCTAACTGCCGATTGCCCCATTTACGAGTGAAAGCTGTTTGCCCCTGACTTATGGCGGCCGGACTATAGAAATACCAGTTTTCGCCCACGGCGGCAGTTACCGACTCTCCACCTGGAACCGTAGCGAATGGGTTAGGAGCTGCACCAAATTGAGAAACCGCTCGTTGCCGTCGGGCTTGCCGATTGGCTAATCGCTCTTCGGCTTGTTGCTGCTGCTTTTGTTCAGCGAGTACTTCGTCCAAGTAAGCACTAAGCTTCAAGGTATCCATCTCGGCTAGTGCTAACAAACTGTCTTGTACCTTAATAATAGTGAGTTGCTCTACAAAGTTGGTCAGAATTTTTTGGCGGGTAGCAATAGCTTCGTACTGAGGTTCATCTTGCGGTAATACGGCAATGGTGCTATCGTAGTACGCTTTGGCGAGCTCGTACTTAGCGTATTCGTCGTAGTAGATTTTGCCCAACTCCCAGTAGCTATACGCTTTTTGCCGATTATTGCCAATGCTGGCCTGCACCGATTCATTGTAGTACTCAATGGCAAGTTCCAGATCATCCTGTTTCTGCTCAAACTGAGCCATTTCGTAGTAGATTTTATCACGATACTCTACGTTTTTCTGGTCTTTAAGTAGTTTGACGAAATACTTACGAATCTTTTTAGTATCACTTTCTTTTGAGAGATCGTACACTTGGGCCATATTCAAGCGAGCGTAGAAGAACAGCTCGTATTCCGGATTGCTTTTTAGCACCTCTTGGTAGTTCTCGTACGCTTGGGCATCAAAGCCTAATTCTTGGTAGAGTTGGCCAAGAATAAAGAAGATTTTAGCTCGCCCTTCCACGTTTTTCATGAGTGGGGCCGCCAGCAGCAAGTTGCCCACCATTGCATTATAATCCTTATTTAACTGAGCTAGATACGCGCGGGTCAGATAAAACTGTATTTTGTTGGTACGATTGAGCTTTTCTTTTCGTAGGTAGTCAGATACTGAAACAGCGTTGTTTTGCTCACCGGCTTCAATAAATGTTCGCATAAGTTCAACTAACGCCCGGTGGCGGGCTTCATCGTCTTCGCTGTGGGTATTAACGAACTTGAACGTTTTAATAGCATCGCCGTAGTTCTGGTTAATGGATCGGCTTTGCCCCACTAATATATAAGAATCGTCGGCCCAGCGACTATTAGGATGGCGCTCAATAGCGACGGATGCTTTTTTAATACAATCGTCAAGTTGCTCGCTCAATCCATTAATCAGATTAGTATCTGGTTCGGGAAATACTCTTAGCGTTTTATTATAGTTGACTTCTTCATTTTCAGCAATAGCTTGCTGAATTTCCTCCATTTGCAGCCGAGCGTAAAAGTACGCATTGTAGCGGGCTGTAGTGTTGTGGTAAACATTAGAAGCCAGCCCAGTAGCTTCCGGGGCACAGCCCGAACCGGCTACAAGAGCCAGTAGCCAAATTAGAATGTAATATTTTCCAAATTCTTTTACCTTCAATGGAATAATATTTAGATTTAAAATAAAGCTAACAGACTATAGCTCAATGCTGAAGGTGTGCAATTTATGTATTCCTGGTTAAATGGTTAGATTTGTTTATACCACTTCGTTAGAACGGCCTAACTTAGGTATAGTCTAGTCTACCAAGTGATTATGTAAATAACGATAATACTTTGAAATCGAAAAAGACATTTGCTAGCCAGTTAACGAATAGATATCTGGTAATTGTTCGGAACGAGGAAGATTTTGCCGAGAAAACTACCCTCACCTTTACTTACGCTAAGTTAACAATGTTCATTGTATCTATTTGCATGATAATTTTTATTATCAGTCTTTTTCTAGTGAATACCTTACTAAAACAATGGTTTGATCCGCGCTACGCGCAAGCAGAGTCTAATCGTAAACTTATTGAACTTTCCTTAGCAGTAGATTCTTTAGAACATGTGATTGTGCAAAGTCATCAATTTTTTAATTCGTTTCAGTATATTGTGAGCGGCGACAGTACGTTGGAAACAGAAAATGCGTATTTAGCAAGTGTAGATGATCGATCAGTAGATGGCAAAATAATGCGTAGTCAAACTGAGGGTGACCTTCAACCCTCAAAAATTGATACTGAGTTTAGGGAGGAGTTCGAGGAAAGTGGAGTAGAAATGTTAACTTCGGCTTCGTTAGCTCCGTCTAGCCAGTTAGATGAATTGTTTTTCTTTTCGCCATTGGGAGGAATTATCTCGGCACCGTATAATCCAAAAATTGGGCACTATGGAGTGGATGTAGTGTCTAAGAAGAATGAGCCAATTAAAAGCGTTGCCGATGGCACAGTAATTATGGCTTCGTGGACGCAAGATGCCGGTTATGTAATAACGTTACAGCATCGAAGTAATGTAATATCCGTATATAAACATAATTCCAGTTTGCTCAAGAAAACGGGCGACTTTGTAAGTGCGGGCGATGTGGTTGCCATTATTGGAAACACGGGCGAACTGACTACCGGACCTCACCTACATTTTGAGTTGTGGTATAACGGAAACCCTATGAACCCTGAAGAATTTGTATCATTTTAAACTTTCAACCCGATATGTTTAGCAACAATCAAGATAAAAAACCTAAAGTGGAAGATTCTAGTAGCACCAGCAACATTGGTAAAGGCACTACTATTCAAGGAGATATTATCACCACCGGCAACATTAGTGTAGAAGGTGAAGTGAAGGGGAATGTGAACTGTCAGGCTAAAGTAGCTCTGGGGTCGTCTTCCTACGTGGAAGGCAAGGTAATGGCTGAAAACGCTATTATTGCCGGCGAGATTCAAGGATCTATTGAAGTGGGTGAGCTTCTTACCCTAAAGCCCACTGCTGTTATTCATGGTGATATTACGACCAACAAACTTATTGTAGAAGCTGGAGCTACCTTCAACGGCTCGTGCCGTATGGGAGTTTCGGTGAGCGAAAGCGACCTGACCTATACCGATGAACTCGAAGAAACCACCGGCGAATACGCCGAACCCGAATCAGAAGAAGAAACCCAGTCACGAACACTTTAGCACTTACGCTAAGTACTCCGGACTAGCCTTTCAGATGATTGCGGTCATGGGGCTGGCCGTTTGGGGTGGTATCAAGCTCGACGAGCGTGTGGGCAATCGTTTCCCCTTTATTACGATCGTACTTTTATTGCTGGCTCTTACTGGTTCGATAATTTTACTAATTCGTCAGCTGCCAAAAGAATAGTATCATTAGGTTGCAAATCACTACTGCGTACCCGTTATTTCCATCGTTACACGATCCTACTACCTTTTCATTGTTTAAAAATACTATTACTTCGCTCCTTTTCTTCACCGCCAGTGCTGTACTACTATTGGCCGGACTCAAATACATGCTTCACATTTCCTGGCTGCACGATACGCTCTGGTATATCATTTTGTTTGTTTTTGTGCTCACCGCAATATCTCTTTTGCTTGGTCAGTGGGGTATGCGTAAGTCGCAGGAAGCTGTTGTAAAGTATGTGATGGGAGCTACGCTTATCCGTTTCACACTGAGTATTATTGCGATCTACGTTGTTCTGAAAATGGGAGTACCTGATAGGCTGTCTTTTGCACTCAATTTTATGGGGGTGTATTTCGTATTCCTCGCTTTTGAATTATATAGCTTATTGACTACCTTGCGCCCGAATTGAGAAACCAATCCGATATGCACGGAAAGCGCTATACACAGTACCGATTTTTACATTCTTTTTTCCTTTTCTTTCTCTTACTTTTCACTATTCCATCTTTTGCTGCTGAGAGTGAGGATGAAAGCGAAACAGGTTTTATACTGCATCACGTACAGGATGCCCACCAGTGGCATTTTGCTACTATTGGGCATACGCACATTACACTGCCGCTGCCCATCATTCTTTACTCACCCGGGCAGGGGTTAGATATTTTTTCTTCGAGCAACTTCTATAACGAAGCCCACGAGCCAGTGGCCTACAAAGGCTACCGCCTCGACGAAGAGCACAATCATGTGGTAGCTTTGGATGATAGCAAAGTGTATGACTTTTCAATTACTAAAAATGTAGCTTCGCTCTTTTTAAGTATTCTGATACTGCTGCTAATATTTACTACCGTCGCCCGTCGCTACGAAAGTAATCCTAAAGCTGCGCCGCGAGGCATTCAGTCGTTCTTCGAGCCTATCATTGTGTTTGTGCGTGATGAAATTGCTATCCCCAGCATCGGAAAGCATAAATACCGGAGATTTATGCCTTATCTGCTGACACTATTCTTTTTTATCTGGTTTAATAACTTGTTGGGACTTCTCCCCGGAGCTGCTAATCTGACCGGAAACATCGCGGTGACATTGGTTTTAGCCGTACTGACGTTTATCATAACCAATGTAAACGGTAACAAAGAGTACTGGAAACATCTAGCCCCTCCCGGAGTGCCGTGGCCTATCTTGATTATTATGATTCCAGTAGAGATTTTAGGCTTGTTTACTAAGCCTTTCTCGCTAATGATACGTTTATTTGTGAGCATTACGGCGGGGCATATCGTGATCTTAAGTCTGATTGCTCTTCCTTTTCTATTCAACTCGTTCGCTATTGGGGCTGGCAGTTCACTGGTTATCGTATTCATCAATCTGATTGAGCTACTGGTAGCCACCATTCAGGCCTATATATTTACCTTATTCTCAGCCATGTATATTGGTGCTGCTGTAGCAGAACATCACCACGAAGAGGTTGAAGTAGACAAAAATTTAATCTAGTTTCAATCATAATTTAATTTTTAGTTTATGTTACTAATGCTTTTGTTAGACGCAGGGACAGCCCTGATGGGTGCAGGAATCGGTGCTGGTATTGCCGCGATAGGCGCAGGACTAGGTATCGGTCGCATCGGAGGTGCAGCAATGGAAGGGATGGCTCGCCAGCCCGACGCCGCTGGACGTATCCAAACGGCCATGCTGATTATTGCCGCCCTTATTGAAGTAATTGCTCTATTTGGTGTAGTAGTTTGTCTGCTAATTGCCGTAGGAGACTACAATCTTTAATCTGTAAGAAAGTCACAGAACTCGTTAGGAGTTCTGTGATCTTTCAAAATAAGCAAGTGGCGCTATGCAATTTTTACCTAAGTACAGATTCATAGCAAACTGATTAAACATAGAACTAGATTAAAATAACTCAGAACCTATATATCATATGGAACTATTATCTCCTGGACTAGGACTAATTTTTTGGCAGCTGATAGGTTTTCTTATCCTATTATTTGTATTAAGTAAGTTTGCCTGGAAGCCTATCTTAGGAGCCTTGCATGAGCGAGAGTCTTCTATTGAAGAGGCTCTAACCACTGCTGAAAAGGCGAAGGAAGAAATGAAGCAGCTACAAGCTAGCAACGAACAGTTATTGGCTGAAGCCCGAAAGGAGCGAGAAGCCATGTTGCGCGACGCTACCTCGGCAGCAGGTAAGATTAGAGATGCTGCCCGAGAAGAGGGAGAAAAGGAGCGAAAGCGGATGGTAGAAGATGCTGGCTTAGAAATAGAAAGTCAGAAGAAAGCAGCGTTAGCTGATGTAAAACAGCAAGTGGCTTCTTTATCCGTACAGATTGCTGAGAAAATTCTTCGAGAAAATTTGCAAGGGGAAACCGCTCAGAAATCGTACATTGATAAATTAGTAGACGACCTGAACGAAAACTAAGCAAAAGTATTTATTTGACTATTACTTATGACAGATTCTCGGGTAGCCTCGCGCTACGCTAAATCATTGATAGAACTAGCCATTGAGAGAAATGCGTTAGAAGATATATACCAGGACATGCAACTCTTCGCTGAGACTTGCCGGTCTAGCCGCGATTTTCAACTGATGCTGAAGAACCCTATCGTTGGTCATGATAAGAAGAAGGCCATTCTTTACCAGATTTTTGAAGGAAAAGTAAATCAGGCCACGTTGGCTATTTTTGATATTATCACCCGCAAAAATCGAGAAGCTATCTTGCCGTCGCTAGCCAATGAGTTTATTCATCAGTATCATCATTACAAAAATATTGAGGAAGTGACGGTAACTTCTTCGGTCCCGCTTACTCCTGATTTACGACAAAAGATAATCGGCAGTATTAACGAGCGTACGGGGCATCAAGTAGACTTAACCGAAAAAGTTGATCCGGATTTAATTGGTGGCTTTGTGCTACAAATTGGTGATCGGATGATGGACAATTCGGTAAAGTCTAAACTTAAAGCCTTACAGTACGAGTTTACCGACGAAAGTTACACGAAAGGATTTTAACAATGGATACAAGGTAAAGGGTGAACGGTATAAGGGGTAAAGGGTACGAGGTGCAGAACCTTCTGCCTTACACTTTATACCGCGCGATAGTCGCCTTCAACCCTTTACCCTCAACCTTTAATCATTAAAAAAATATGGCAGAAGTAAGACCCGATGAGGTTTCCGCAATACTACGCGAACAATTATCTAACTTTAAAACTGAGGCCGAACTGGAAGAAGTAGGCACCGTTCTTCAAATTGGCGATGGAGTAGCCCGAATCTACGGTCTCACCCACGCTCAGTCTGGTGAGCTGCTAGAATTTGAAAACGGACTCAATGCTCTGGTACTTAACTTAGAGGAAGATAATGTAGGAGCTGTGCTCTTAGGCGAGCAAGACGATATTAAAGAAGGCGATTCTGTGCGCCGTACCGGACGGATTGCTTCTATTAATGTTGGCGAGGGCTTAGTAGGCCGAGTGGTAAATACCTTAGGCGAGCCAATTGACGGAAAAGGCCCCATTGAAGGTGATGTAATTGAACTTCCGCTAGAACGACGGGCACCCGGTGTAATCTATCGCCAGCCAGTGAGTGAACCTCTTCAAACTGGTATCAAGTCGATTGATTCTATGATCCCGATTGGTCGGGGCCAGCGAGAGCTGGTAATTGGTGACCGACAGACCGGAAAAACGGCGGTAGTAATTGATACGATTATCAACCAGCGAGAATTCTACGAGAAGGGTGAGCCGGTTTACTGTATTTACGTAGCCTGCGGACAAAAAGCTTCCACCATTGCGGGAGTAGTTGCTGCCCTTGAGAAAAATGGCGCGATGGATTACACCACGGTAGTTGCCGCCACGGCTTCTGATCCGGCACCGATGCAGTTCTTTGCCCCCTTTACCGGAGCGGTAATTGGTGAGTACTTTCGCGATACTGGTCGCCCAGCCTTAGTAGTGTACGATGATCTTTCTAAACAAGCGGTGGCTTATCGCGAGGTATCACTGCTCTTACGTCGTCCTCCGGGTCGTGAAGCATATCCGGGAGATGTATTTTATCTGCACTCGCGTTTGCTCGAGCGAGCGGCGAAGCTAAACGATAATACTGAAATTGTTTCGCAAATGAACGACCTACCTGATGCCATTAAACCAATGGTAAAAGGAGGTGGATCATTAACCGCCCTACCATTAATTGAAACTCAAGCGGGTGATGTGTCAGCGTATATACCGACCAATGTAATCTCTATTACTGATGGGCAAATATTCCTGGAGACAAACCTGTTCAACTCCGGTATTCGTCCCGCCATTAATGTAGGTATTTCGGTATCGCGAGTAGGTGGCTCGGCTCAGATTAAGCCGATGAGAAAAGTAGCTGGAACACTGAAGCTAGATCAAGCGCAGTTCCGCGAATTGGAAGCTTTTGCTAAATTTGGTTCTGATCTGGATGCGGCTACCCAATTAACTATTGACCGAGGGCAGCGTAATCAGGAAATTCTGAAGCAACCTCAGTACTCTCCAGTATCAGTAGAAGATCAGGTAGCAATTGTTTATGCTTCTACGAGTGGTTTAATGGATAAGGTGCCTATCAGCAAATCTAAGGATTTTGAGCGTGAGTTCTTATC
>NZ_JBARYM010000839.1:0-2477 GCF_049647865.1 Tunicatimonas sp.
CCAAAATGTTGATAACTCTCCACCACTGAATAATCAATTTGACCAACCAGTTGAATACGAAGATACTTGGCAAAATCTTTTAACTCATCACAAAGTTCGGCTAAAGCTTGAAAAAATACTTTAGGCAAACGGTCAAAACCGATTAATCCGGCGTGAGTAATTGAGAAATGTGAATCAAGAGTGTAATCAAGCTTTTTAAAATCATCTTCATCGTAGCCCCAGTAGAGCACATCAACGTTTTCAGCACCTAAGCTTTCTAAATCTTTTTTCCAACGGGGACTGGCGATGGTAATTTTACTGGCAGCTTGAAATGCTTCTTGCTCCATTTTTTGGTGCTTCTGATCAGCCCACGAAGTAAGTTTCATCAGCGGATAGTAGTCAACTTGCGTCCAGGGGTCTTGAAAATCAGCTAAAAAAGGAATCCCGGTTTTCTGATGAAGCAAGGTGGCTATTCGGGTATTGGTATGCGGGGGGCCATCAGAAAAGATAGCGTCTACTGGATTTTCTTGAACGTACTTAGTAAGAAACTTTACCGAAGGGCGAACCCATAATGATCGAGCATCAGGAATAAAGAAGTTGCCACGCACCCAAATACCCACATCGTCAATCCAACGGTGCTTACGATCTCTGACATGAACAATATTATTGAGGGACTCATCTTTTTTCCGTCCTGAGATAAGTTTAAATAGACCAAAAGGTTCAATGATGGGGTGCTTTACTACCGTAGTATTTTCATGAATATCTTTAAAGTTACTTTGATCGAGATAAGGGTACTGAGCATTTTTGGCAGTGTAGATAATAGGTTCCCAGCCGAATTGGGGGAGATATTTGGCAAATTTTAGTGATCGGTGTACCGAAATTCCACCTGCCGGCGGCCAGTAGTAACTAATGATTAGAACCCTTTTCATCTGCAAAAAAGATCGTAAATATTCTGCTGGAAAAAATTCGTTCTGGCGATGATATTCTATTTAAGTAGCGGACGTATACTGAAACCAAAAGCAGCAAGCACCACCAATAATAAAATGACAGAAGCAACTAGCGATACGGTGCTACCTACCCGGTAAGAAGTCGGGTTGAAAGAAAATTCAATAGTGTGTTGACCTGCCGGGATCACTAAGGCTCGGAAAGTATAATTTGCCCGAAGATAATCTGTTTCTTGACCGTCAATTTTTACTTCCCAACCATCGGGGTAGTATATTTCCGAAAAGACTGCGAAGCTTTCAGCGGGTACGTTGGCTTCGTATTTTAGGTAGTTAGGCTGATATTCTACTCGTTCAATTTGTCCAGTACTGTTAAATGATGTGCCTGATAGTTGAAAATCGCTGGTGTTTACTACGGCGGTTTGAGCAGGATTAATGGTTCCCAGAGTTTCAATAGCCTGATCGGCATTTTCTACTGTTTGTACCTGACTGACTAACCAAGCATTTCCGAGGGCTTGATCATTTACGAGGACTGCATTTTGAGCATCGCCTGCTTTGAAGTAGCGGGTATTGAGCATATTTAAGACCGGTAAATTTTCAAAGTTTCGCTGCCCCTGCTGCAACGTTTGAATGGCTTGACTGACCTCACTACCTAGGTGGTATTCAATTAGATCTTGGTAACGACCCAGCTTAGCACCGTGATAACCGCCCACCGAGGCATGGAAGTACGATGTAACGCCATCATTAAACGGATTCTGAAGGTTTAAAACCCTAGCTCTTGAGGCATTTTGCTGGAGGATAAAGTTATCAGCTTCTGAAGCGGTAGTGGCTGCGAAGCGATTACGTTCCCGCACGTAATCTTCTTCGGTAAGAAACCGATTGGCCACTGACCAGATATCAACAGTAGAAAGTAGTACTAATGCTGCGGCCAGGCCAATATAGCTTAACCGCTCTAGCTTGAAAAAGAACAGCGCTACTGCCGTCAGCAAGCAAAATACTAGCGAGCGCAAAGCGTCACTTCTAAGCAGGTCAGCCCGGTCTTCTTGCAGCGCATCTACGATCAAATCGCCACCTTGTTGGGCTAAATACCGGTTGTCTACCGAACCTTCAAAGCTGAACAACCCTGCCAATACGAAAAGCAGTACCAATATACTAATTGGAACTCCGGCTGCGATCAAGAACCGTTTGCGAGTTTTATCATCCCAGCCACTCCGGAGTAGAGACTCAAGGCCGATTAAGCCTAGCAATGGAATGCATAATAGCGCAATCACCATCGCCATTTCCACGGTTCTAAACTTATTGTACCCCGGCAGAATATCATACAGTAAATAATTAAACGAAGGAAAAAACTTGCCCCAAGTAAGCATAATGGAGAAAACTGTTGCAACGATAAGCCAAGTGCGATGGGGTTGAGGGGCAAATAAACAACCAATGAAGAATAGAAAAACCATAATTGCCCCCGCGTAAGTAGGACCCGCCGTACTTATTTTGCCACCCCAATATGTAGGGGCATTTTGCACGAAATTCTGAATCTGCTGGCGGTTCAAATTAGCTTGT
>NZ_JBARYM010000840.1:0-1582 GCF_049647865.1 Tunicatimonas sp.
ACTCCGCTAGATGAGAAATTCTTACCGGATAGTTTGTGGCCTCGCTTAGTTCCCTTGAATATGGCTGAACCAGTACTGATTGTGCAGGGAGCAACTACCCAGGATAACTTAGGGTTTGCCCCCCACGGTGCCGGGCGTAACATCAGCCGTAGCGCACATAAACGGGGCAAGCAAGGGCAGACTGAAGCGCAAATCTTCCAAGAAGAAACAGATGGGTTGGATGTGCGCTTTTTTTCGGGTGAAATAGACATCTCTGAACTGCCTTCGGCTTATAAGAATGCCCAAACGGTACGGGCACAAATGCAAACCTACGGGCTGGGCGAAGTGATTGATGAGGTGATCCCTTACGGAAGCATTATGGCGGGGGACTGGCAGAAAAACGCCCCTTGGAAGCGAAGAAAGAAAAATAAGAAGAAAAAGCAGTAGTGCGCAAAATCCCTGCGCACTTACTGCTGATCTTTGATATCAGTTGGAAGGTCAAGCCTAAGTTACTCCGACCGTTACCAAGTTTACTTAGTCCATTACCTCTAACAATTATTAAGGCAGCGAACGTCGCCCGGTAGCTCAGTGATAGAGCAGGTATAGCCTGCCAGTTACTAGCAATGATAGGTCAAAGCAAGCTTACTTCAATTGGTTATTGCGGTTCGAATCCGCCTTGAGAGTTTGCTAATTACCTAATATACCGAGGTCAATTGCTACTTACTTCAACATCTTTTGGGTAGATCAGTAGCAAAATTATCCGGTATTTAATCCTTTAAATAAACGAGCCATGAACCAAGAATTACTAAAAGTTAGCCTTCGGCAACAAGCATTATTTATATCTATTGAGGATCAGAAAGTAGAAGCAGGGGAGTCGCTTAGTGAAACGACATCCGTCCTAGTAGCGAATGCAGCAAGGCTAGGGTTCACCGTTGAAGAAGAATTACTATGGATTCTCAATAGGCTATCACCTTCTACTAAGTTAGTGGTGCTGGAAGTGTTACGAGAAGTTGCTGGCGTTAATAAGAATTGGACTCCATTAGTAAAAAGGTGGGATGTACCTACCGGAGAATCCGTAGTAAATCATATCATTACGTTTATCACCAATTCATTGGGAAGTAAGCAGGGTACTCATCTAGCTTGTGGTCATGTAATTCCGGTGGGCACTTTCCCACTAGACCGATACAATGGTTGTCCCTTTTGCGGTACTCCTTTTGAGTTTGGCGAGATAGAGGCCTTCGGACAAGGAAGCAAACTCAAAGTATTAGCCTACTGGAAAGAGGCAGATGTAAGGAAGTTTTTCTTTGATCTACTACAATCCAAAACGGCTTTAGATGCCACGCAAGTTGATAGCCTGAAAGTACTGCTAAAGCACTATTCTATTCCTGAAAAAGTACAGGTAGGAATGAAAGAGACACTCATGCTGGTGATAGATACCTTAGTAGAGCAAGGGCGAAGTACTGAGTGCAGTAAGCTATTGACCAGCCCTCAAGACATTTTGCGCTACCTATGGTATAAGCATACGGGTTTCCTACAGATTATAGAACCTAAGACGATTATCGCCCGAATGGGGCGAAATCATCAGCATGTGTTTCAGCCCGCC
>NZ_JBARYM010000841.1:0-4216 GCF_049647865.1 Tunicatimonas sp.
GATAAGAAAACGGAAGAAGAAACCATTGAAAAGACCTTCGCTCCCGACACCTCCGATATATTCTTGGTTGATCCGGCTACCCAAGTGCCGCTTACGGTAAATCTGGAAGCGGAAGAAGAGGAGGAAAAAGAGGAGAAAAAAGCCAAGAAAAAGAAGAAACGGAAGAAGAACGTTTTCTACGACATTAAAACAAAGAAAGGCTTTGCCCGCTCAGCCAAAGGCGGCACCGATATTATTGAGACCTTTTACTACCTGAAGGTGTTTGAGATGCCTAACCCCTACGTGCGCGATGTGTATTGGTACGATACCAAGCGTAAGCAAATTCGTACTACACACAACATCTCTAAAAAGAAAGCCTTGGTTCTACACGGCCCTTACAAAAAGATGACCACCGATAATGAAATTCTGGAAGAGGGAGTTTTTTACAAAGGCACTAAGCACGGCCGGTGGACTAAGCACAGTAAAAAAGATATTCTGTTAGACAAAGAGAAGTATACTCGAGGCTGGCCTCGGGAATCAGAAATTACTTATTACGACGAAGGTACACGGACTAAACCTCAGGAAGTAATTCCGGTGGAATACGGGGAGCGAGAAGGTTACTATTTTTACTTTCATCCCAGTGGGCGTATTGCGGTAGAAGGAGAGTATCAGCAAGACCATAAAGTAGGTATCTGGACCGAATTCTACGACTACGACCGCCGTCCAAAAAAACAAATTAAGTACAGCGAAGATCCCTACGACAATGAAACCCGCCCCTACACCATGAAGGAATGGAGCCCCGAAGGAAAAGTGGTGTATGACTCTAAAAAAGAATCTAGGTAAAAATTTACTGCTTGTTAAGTGACAATTCAAACCAGGGGTTACGGCTGCTCTCTTCCGATTCGCGGCGCAGCGTAATGTTGGTAGCATTTTTTTCTGAGTTGCGCGTCTGATCGCCAAACTCGCACACAAAGGTTTCGTGATTCTCAATTGTTAAGGTAAAGACATCGACCCTCGTGAAGCCCTGATTCTCTTGGGTATTCTGTAATTGCCACCGCTCTACTCCCTGATACAGTGTATCGTTACGGGTATATTCAAATCGCAGTGTATCATCATTAAAAGTGAACTCGCCCAGATTTCCGGTTTCATCTACTCGATCATTTCCCGAGTTGTCGTAAATAGATATTACTTCATTCACCTGCCATACTCCTTGTAATGAGTTAATTCCTTGCGAGGTATCGTCTTCTTTACAAGCTGACGCCATTATCAAGACTAATAAAATGACATGAAATATATGTGTAGAGCTCTTCATATGATAAACCCTTTTTAAGTAACTAACTGAAACTAACTCGGTACATCCTTGCCGGATGAGGCTGTGCGAACCTGCCTGCCGGCATAGGCAGGTTCCGGCATCTTCCTCCCAACTACGCGGGAGACCCCGCAGTGGCGACTGCCGGAATAAATCCGGGGACATACCGAACTATTTAACGATAAGTACTTAGTAATTACGACCAATGAACTGCACTGAAAGCAAATTAGTGAAAAGTTGACTAGCGCCACTGAATTAATGTATATTGCTAGTAGCTTTGCCGCTTATCCCGTACTAACAACTTTCCAAACTTATGATCCGCCTTGCCTTAGGTATTTCGCTTGCTTTTCTGTTTACTTTTGACTCTTACGCTCAAAATTCAGCAGACGAGCGGGCGATTATTTCGCTAATTGATCAATACGCCCAAGCGCGGGAGCAGCAAGATACGGCGTTGTTGAACCAGATTCTCACGAAGGAAATAGACCAACTGGTTTCATCAGGAGAGTGGCGCAGAGGAATTGATACGGCCAAAGAGGGCATGATGGGAAGTTCGCGTCGCAATCCGGGCGATCGAACGTTGGAGGTGGATAATGTGCGATTTTTTAACAATGAAACCGCGATTGCCGATGCTCGCTACGAAATTAAAAATGCCGACGGTAGCGTCCGGAAAATGTGGAGCACTTTCGTAGTAGTGCGCGAAGAAAATTCCTGGAAGATCGCGGCTATCCGCAATATGCTTCCGGCGGGTTAGTAAAAATAAATTAGCATCGCCAATTAGACTGCTTCTTGAATTTTTTCTTCAGCCTTTTGCTTGACCTCTTCCTTTGCTTCTTTTGCTTTTCCTACTACATCTTCCAGAATTAGGTATAAACAGGGAACGATCAGTAAGATGATAGAGGTAGCGAAGATAATACCGAAGCCTAGTGAAATGGCCATAGGAATAAGGTTGTTTGCCTGATCGGAAGTTTCCAGAATAATCGGAGTTAACCCCCCAAACGTGGTCAGGGTAGTGAGCATAATGGGACGGAAACGCCGAACGCCCGCTTCGTGAATCGCCTCAAAAACCGTCTGATCGCCTTTCCGCTGGCGGTTAGCGTAGTCAATCATTATCAACGAATCATTAACGACTACCCCCGATAGAGCAATCACTCCCATCAGGCTCACCAGCGATAAATCGTACCCTAAAATGATATGCCCAATAACGGCTCCCACAATACCGAAAGGAATGGCCGACATCACGATTAGGGGTTGAATGTAGTTATTGAACGCAATAGCTAGTAACCCGTAAATCACTAACATTGCTAGAATGAAACCGCCCCACAGCGACTTAGTAGATTCCCGCATGTCGGCCTGGCTCCCTTCAAAGCTCCAGGTAACCCCCGGAAAATCGGCCCGGATTTGGGGCAATACTTCGCTCTGTAGTGCTTCCAGTACCTGGGTGGTGGCGCTAGCCGGTTCCACATCCATGCCTACCGATACTACCCGGCGACCATCGCGCCGATTGATAGAATTGAAGGCTTCTCGTTGTTCTATGGTTACTACGTCCAGCAACGGTACCTCTACACTATCGGGAGTACGGATCACGAAATCTTCCAGGTTATAAATATCTTTTCGCTCCGACAGCGGTAGTTTTACCCGTACTTCCACTTCATTGTTGCCCCGCAGTTGCCGCATGGCTAATGCCCCGAAGAAAGCATCCCGCAATTGCTGGCCTACGTCCGAAGGGGTGAAGCCTAGGTTTCTCCCCTCCGGCAACAGGGTAAAATCGTACTGCAATTTGCCTTTGTCGTAATTATCGTTCACGTCGCGGGTGCTTTCAAACTTTTCGGACTCAACTACGAAGGCCTGACTGGCCTGCTCTAACACTTCGATATCGGAGTGGCTGATGTCTACGCTTATATCCTGCGCGGAGCCGCCCGGCCCCCGTTCGGCTTCAAAGCTAATCTGGTCTACTCCTTCAATATCGCCGATTTCATCCCGCCACAGTTCAATCACATCCTGAGCACTCATGTCGCGCTCGTCCGGCGGTTTCATCACTATTTCTACATCAATAAAATTTTGGTTACGCACGTTGGTCTTTACCCCTTCAGCTACTTCGTACAGATCGTGCTCCTCAAACATAGCTACGGTAGACTGAGTGATCTGGTCGGCTACCTTAGCCGCCTGATCGGGAGTGGTGCCTACGGGCAGGCGTACTCCAGCTTCAATCTCATCGGCGGCCACTTCGGGCATCAAAATAATACCCATATGATCGCTGTAGCCAAACCCACCGATAACGGCTAGTAGTCCTACTGCGGCAGCCAGCGTAATGTAGCGGTTACGCAGGCAGGTATCTAACAACGGACGGTAGTAGCGTTCCACCCACCGGTTGAAGCGCTGAGCAAAGCTTTGCTGCCACTTCGTGACGTACTTCCCAACTTTGAATCGTTCTTTATCGGACCCGTGGCCGAGGTGAGCGGGTAGAATGAATAGAGCTTCAATCAGAGAAACCAGCAGTACTGCAATAACCACGGCGGGCATAGGCCACCAGAATTTACCGAAAGTACCGGGCAAAAAAAGCAGCGGAATAAAGGCAATCACATTGGTTAGAATGCTAAATACTACCGGCTTACTAATATCGCGGGTTCCCTGGATGGCCGCTTCAATTCGACTCATGCCCTGCTGGCGGTACTCGTAAATGTTTTCACCCACAACCACCGCATCGTCTACCACAATACCTAGTACCACCAGAAAGCCAAACATAGATACCATGTTGATGCTTACTCCGATCATCGGTAGGAAAAACATGCCCCCCACAAAGGAAATCACCATGCCCATCATCACCCAAACGGCCAGCTTATACTCCAGCAAGAGAGCTAGAATCACCATTACGATAACGATAGCCATCAGGCCATTTTCGGTAAGCAGGGCGAGGCGGTCTTCGTAGTC
>NZ_JBARYM010000842.1:0-5146 GCF_049647865.1 Tunicatimonas sp.
GGCGATATTTATCTTAATTACACGCGCTAAATTCTTTGCTGAAGGGGTTATTGCTAATTCTTTTCTCACAAAAATTACTGTGCGGATTATTACCATAATTAATAATTCTAATTTATTATGATAATTATGACACTCGAGCATTACTTCATGGAGTTTCCGAAGCTGTTCTAATAGCTCACTGAATATATAGAAATCAGCCTATTCATGATCCTTTTATAAGGATTTTTTTACCCAAGACAGTTCTTTCAGATTCACTCGTGTCCTACACTAGAGATGAATAGCTTATAGCTCTCCTTTTAGAAGACTCATTTAAAAAATGAACTAGCCTACCATAATGTACATATGAAAAGACCATGTTCGCTTTTTAAGAAAGTATTAATAAGGTCAATCGGATTGCTAACTGATGGTGTGAAGTTAATAGCTAAAACTATCGGCGTTCGCCGCCCTCAGGCGATTTTAATTTTTGGTAGACATTCACCTTGCTAAATATCGGGCGACGGAACTATATTCAGCCACGCTACTGTGGTGGCGAGTGATATTTATCTTAGTGCTATATTGCTTCGCTATCAGTGTGCGCTAAAAGTTTAGAATTGCTTTGTATACGAATATACGCGAGGTTATTGAGGGCTCTGACTTATGAATAAATTGTTATCTAATCAATAGATCCTTCTTACGACTTTAGTTGTTTCTCTAAACTTTTCCAGGTGCGCTTTAAATAGCTCTCCAACTGGTTAGCATCTTGGCAAAATTCTAGTAACAGTAGTAAATCGTCCTGTCCAAAAGCTTTCGCGCCCTCTAGCTGATTGAGTTTCTGCCCCCGGCTACCGGTTTCGTATTTACGTAAAAAAGCCCGCCCTCGCTGATTGTTTAGCGTGTTCGCTACCAGTTGCATAGCTTCTCGGAAGCGGTAAAAGCGGTGCGACAAGCCTTCGGGTGCCGCATAAGGGTAGCTTTGCTTAGTATCTAGTTCGGTAATAATTTCAGTAAGTTCAGTGTATAGTGCCATATGGTAAAAATACAAATAGTTAGGCGAAACTTTTTGCATCCATTTATCAATTTGGTCAGAGCGCGTTTGGAATTTATATTTAAAATTTATTATGAGGTACTTTTTGGTCAGTCGCGAGGCGAACCGTCGAGACTCTTTTTAAGGAGGATAACCTAAGCTATCGTCCGCGAAAAAGCCATCGTGGGGCGACTGAAGTATGAGCGGAAAAGACCCGGCATAGAACTAAAAGATAAAGTTCAAGCACGCTCTAAAGGTTAAACTATTTATTTGCATCATCGTTTTGAAAGCACAGTCTAGGGCCTTATACTTTCTATAAATAACTAGCTTTCAGATAGGATCCAAAAATGGGGACTAAACCCCTACGATTCAACATCAAATTTTTTTAACTATGCCAGTTCAGCGAATTGCAATTTTTGACATTAATGGTACGCTTTACAAGAAAACCTCTAAGGAAGAATTCTTCAAATACATTTGCTACCGTAACAATTACAAACTCCTTAGTTTGTATCACCTAACCCTGTTCAAACTTTTGGGAAACCTTCGTTTGATTAATCAGACTCAGTTTAAAGAAAACTTTTTCAATTATCTTGATGGTTTGCCACCCAATCAAGTAGACCGTTATGCCCGGGAATATTGGTCGGTAGAATATCCCTACTACTTTAATGATAAACTATTGAAGCGAGTAGAAGAACTTCGTAACGAGGGAGTGAAAATTGTTTGTGCCACCGGAGGTTTAGACGTATACATGAAGCCACTGTTCGAGTTTTTTGAAGTAGATGAGTACTTCTGCACCCAGGTGCGCTACACTAATCAAACCTACCAAGTAGTGGGTGAAGCCTGTAAGGAAGAAGAAAAGATTAGACGGGTGGAAGAGCACTTCGGGAAAGGAAATTTCCAAGTAGTGGAAGCGTATTCCGATGATCCTGAAGCGGTGCTCGATATTGCTGATAAACCTTATATTATTGAGGAAGGAGAAGTTAAACCTTACAGTAAGTAACTTCAGAAAAGTGGCATGTAAGCGAAACACAGAAGGTGAATTTGCCGGTTGGTAGTATATTTACCGCATAATTCATCACAGATTGGGTAACTCGATGCTTGATCTGAAAACTGCTACCTATAATTTAACCTGCTAGTGAAGTATTTGCTTATTATTATTGCTACGGCGGCTATAACCGCAGTAAGTTGTTTTCTTTGGTTTAATCGATCTAGTAAAGAAATTACCGATGACGATGTGCAAGCAGCCCAGAAGCTATTAGCACTTAACCTGACCGACAGCGAAATTGATACCTTGTTAGCGGATGTGCGAGATAATGCCGAAGATTTTGATCTTATGCACCAGTACACTCTAGGTAATGAGGTGCCGCCCGCCCTGTTGTTCGATCCAGTTCCGCAAGGCTTTACTATAGACACTACTTCCGTTTCAGCCCAATGGCGTATTCCCGAAGAGGTAATTTTACCGATAAATCGCGATGAGCTAGCGTTTTACAGCGTACTAGAACTGGCATCTTTGCTCAAAAATCAGAAAATCACTTCTACCGAACTAACCCAACTCTACCTAGACCGCATTCGTCGCTATGATGATACGCTGCTAAGTGTTGTCACTATCACGGAAGAACTAGCGATAAAGCAAGCTCGCCGAGCGGACGAAGAAATTCAGCAGGGAAAGTACCGCGGCCCACTACATGGCATTCCCTACGGAGTGAAAGATCTGCTAGCAGTAGCAGGGTACAAAACCACTTGGGGAGCCAACTCTCATAAAAAGCAAACGATTGACCAGACCGCTACGGTCGTAAAGAAACTGGAAGAAGCTGGAGCGATACTCATCGCTAAGCTCACTTCAGGAGCACTGGCTCGGGGCGATGTTTGGTTCGGCGGCACCACTAAAAACCCCTGGGACTTAGCGCAGGGAGCGAGTGGATCATCCGCCGGTTCCGCCTCGGCCGTAGTGGCCGGATTGGTAGGCTTTGCCATTGGCACTGAAACGATGGGCTCGATTGTTTCACCCGCAACCCGCTGCGGAGCCACCGGGTTGCGCCCTACATTTGGGCGAGTAAGTCGCCACGGAGTAATGACCCTGAGTTGGAGTTTGGATAAAGTCGGACCAATCTGTCGCTCTGCCGAAGATGCCGCGCTGGTATTTGATGCCATCCGTGGAATTGATCCGAACGATAAAACAACTGTGGACGCTGCATTTAATTACGACGGTCAGGTTGATCTAGCAAGTCTGCGAATTGGCACGGTAGAGAAGTACTTTGAAGATGATACAGTGAATCAAGAATTTAACGAACAAGCCTTAGAGGTGCTAAAGAAGCTAGGTGCCAATTTTCAATCCGTTAGCTTACCCGATAGTACTTCCCTTCCGGTGAAAGTTCTTTCCTTAATTATGTTTGCCGAAGCCGGAGCGGCCTTTGATGATTTTACCCGTAGCAATCTCGATGATTCACTGGTACGGCAAGACGAACGTTCGCGCCCCAATGCGCTGCGACAGTCGCGCTTTATTCCGGCAGTGGAGTACATTCAGGCTAATCGCTACCGGCAGCAGCTAATTCTAGCAATGGACTCGCTCATGCAGCAGTACGATGTAATTGTTTCTCCTACCAAAGGCTTTCGTCAGTTGCTAATTACTAATATGACCGGCCACCCAGTAGTAGTTGTACCCATTGGCTTTGACGAAGATGGGCACCCGCAGAGTATTACCTTTATTGGTAATCTTTACGATGAAGCCACCATTCTAGAAGTAGCCAATGCTTACCAGCAAGCCACTGATACCGAAGATCAACATCCAGCGTTTTTCTTGCCCGAGCCGATTGCAGAAAATTAAAGGCGAACTAATACTTATCTGTCATTAAACAACATTGGTTTAACTGTGCATTATTACGAGCAACCATATTATGTCTGTAACCTTTAGTAGCTAAAATTATAGCTGCTGTAAAGTAGATGCTATTGAGATGGGTAGCTAGGTACATTAGAGAAAGTGATTAGCTACCGCTTCTTATTCGTTCTACGTTTTGGTTCATCAGATGCCGTACGTAATTTCTGAAGAACCATCGCTTAACCGGATTCATCTTTTGTTGGTGTGTAGCATACAAGTCATCGGGTGAATTATATAATCCGAAGTCTTGATTAATGCCTTTTTTCTGAATGTAAGTATGGCTTCGATCCCAATCAATCGGAGGGTTCTTAAGGTTATCCGTATAGGCGCCATACCCACAAAAGGTAGTCTTACAGTCTGCGAACTTATTTTGCAATCCTCTTAAGTATAGTTTGTCAAGAATCAGCCCTTCTAAGTTGAACCACTCTCCTTCCAAATATACCTCGACCCAACTATGTAGGATGTTTTTCGGCGATAAGGTGTACCATAATCCGGTAACGGCCCCCTTCTGGAGGGCCTTATGAATGGTGAAACCGTGCATTCTGTTGGGCACACCAACCGCTCTCAGTAGTGCCATAAATAGGTTGGCTTTCGTATTGCACTGACCATATCCATCAGTAAGCACTTGAGAAGCCGATATGTTATCGTCTATATTGTAGCCGAATTTCACTTCGTCGCGGACGTAGTTATAGATATGCTTTATTTTCTCAGTGCTCGCCATCTTTTTCCACCCCCTGTGCTGAATTAGAGATTGTATGATCGGTGCATCAAAGTCTAAAATGGGAGTACGCTTAAGATAGTTAGTAAAGTCTACCGGTCTTTCAAGCTGCTGTTCCATAGTTAATTTATTATATTTTCTATTGAAACAAAGGTCGTAAGAACTGCTACTTTAAACTTGAACAAACTGGCTAAGCTTTAAAAAATCGCAAGGACCAAAACCAAAATTTTCTTTGAATACTCTACTAAAATGGGCACTGTCTGAGAAGCCAACATCATGGGCTATTTCGGTAAAAGGTTTCTTTCCGACTAACGGTAAGCCATTGATAAGTTTTTTCCAAAGTTGACTCCTGCGATAGGTGATTCCGGTCTGCTCCTTAAACAGGTGAATAAATCTGCTGGGAGATAAATGACAGTGGTTAGCAATTTCTTTGAGAGGCACTATTCTTTCAGAATTATACGCTAGATACGCTAACGCTTTATCAATTCTTGGATCACCCTGGTGAATAGCGGAACTACAGAAGCAGTCGTGCTCCTTAATAATGCCGTTT
>NZ_JBARYM010000843.1:0-2669 GCF_049647865.1 Tunicatimonas sp.
TCGGACTTCACCGCTGATGGTGAAAGTGTTTTGTTCACTTCATCGCGTACTCCTAGTGCCGAAAGCGCGCTGTTTCCTTATGGACGATTTAATCAACTCTACCGCATTTCCGTGAAAGGAGGGCAGCCTACCCAAGAGCTATCGTTACCCATGAACCACGCTCAACTATCGGCTTCCGGCAAAAAGATGCTTTATCAGGATTTAAAGGGTTACGAAGACACTTGGCGCAAGCACCACACCTCCTCCATTGCTCGCGATGTTTGGTTGTATGATGTCAAATCAAGCGAGCATACGCAGCTTACTACCTTTGCTGGCGAAGACCGCAACGCCTGCTGGAGTGCCGATGAGCAATCGGTGTACTACCTGAGCGAAGAGAGTGGTAGCTTCAACGTTTGGAAGATGGATGCCAGCAATCCTAATCAGAAAACCCAACTAACCAACTTTGATCTGCATCCGGTGCGGTTTCTCTCGGTTTCCAGCGATGGAACGCTGTGCTTTGGCTACCACGGCGAAGTGTACACCCTGCAAGAAGGTGGTGAACCTCAGATGGTAAACATTAGCATTCGTACCGATGATAAGTACAACGCTCGCCGTCTGGAAACATTTAGCGATAAGGCTACCGAAATGGCACTTTCGCCCAATGGTAAAGAGATTGCCTTGGTGGTGCGCGGCGAAGTGTTTGTAACGGCGGTAGAAAGTGGCCTGACTAAGCAGGTAACCAATACGTCCGGTCAGGAACGCTCCGTCAGCTTTGACCCGGAGGGACGGAAAATACTCTACGCCAGTGAGCGTGATAGTAGCTGGAACCTCTACGAAACCCGCATTGCCCGCGACGAAGAACCCTACTTCTACGCCGCTACGGTACTCGAAGAAACTTCTATTCTAAAAACTGATGCTGAAACCTTTCAACCCGCGTATTCACCCGATGGCAAAGAAGTAGCCTTTCTGGAAGAGCGAACCATGATAAAGGTAGTTAATCTAGATAGCAAAGATGTGCGAACCATTCTGCCAGATGATAAAAATTATTCTTACTCCGATGGTGATCAGTGGTACCAGTGGTCGCCCGATGGCAAGTGGTTTCTCGCTCAGTTCTTAGACCGGGGTCGATGGATTCCTGAAGTAGGTTTGGTAGCTGCCTCGGGTGAAGGCGAGGTAGTGAACCTGACTAACAGTGGCTACACCGATGCGCTACCCAAGTGGCAAATGGACGGAGAAATGGCTCTCTGGTTTACTGACCGACAGGGTATGCGTAGCCACGGTAGCTGGGGTTCCCAAAGCGATGTGTACGCTATGTTCTTTGACCCGGCCACCTGGGAAGAATTCAATTTGAGCGAAGAAGAGTACGAACTGCTAAAGGAGAAGAAAGAAGAGCAGGAAGATGAATCGGAAGAAGACGACAAGAAAGAAAAAGAGGAAGACAAGAAGGTAGCTGATCCGATCAATATTGTGTTGAAAGACGTTGAAGATCGCACGGCCCGACTGACGATTCATTCCTCTGATTTGGCCGATGCGTTGCTATCGCCCGACGGCGAGAAACTATACTACATGAGTAGCTTTGAAAAGGGCCACGATGTGTGGGTAACCGACCTGCGCAAGCGGTCTACTGAAATCCTAACCAAGCTGGATGAACGAGGCGGACAATTGGCGATGGACAAGGAAGGGAAGAATCTGTTCGTGCTGAATGGCGGCAAAATTATTAAGATTGATGTTGAGAAGAAAGAGAAAAAGCCGGTTACCTTTAAGGCCGATATGCAGTTGAAGCCATTAGCCGAGCGGGAGTACCTCTACGAACATATGTGGCGGCAGGTGCTGAAGAAATTCTACGTGAAAGACCTGCACAATGTAAGCTGGGACAGCCTGAAAGTAGCCTACGCGCAGTTTTTACCCCACATCAATAACAACTACGACTTTGCCGAAATGATGAGCGAACTACTGGGTGAACTCAATGCATCCCACACCGGCTGCCGCTACTACCCCGATACCGAAGGGGCCGACGAAACTGCTTCCCTAGCAGTCTTCTATGATGAAACTTACGACGGCGAAGGGCTGAAAATTCAAGAAATTATGGACAAAAGCCCGCTAGACGACCCAAAATACAACATCGAGGCGGGGCACATTATTGAGAAAATTGACGGGGAAGCAATCGCTGCCGGAATGAACGTGGCTCCGCTACTCAACCGTAAGAAAGATCAGTTTACGTTGCTCTCTATGTACGATCCCGAAGCGAGCAAACGTTGGGATGTACGGGTGAAGCCAGTGAGTACGGATCGAGAAGACGAATTACTCTACGAACGCTGGGTGAAGCAACGCCGGGCCGAAACCGAGGAGCTATCCAATGGCAAGGTAGGCTACGTACACGTGCGGGGCATGAACGACGACAGCTTCCGCGAAGTATTTAGCGAACTGCTGGGCCGCCACTCCGACAAAGAATCAGTGGTAATTGACACCCGCTTCAACGGCGGCGGCTGGCTGCACGACGATTTGGTAACTTTTTTGAACGGAACCGAGTACATTACGTTCCAGCCCCGCGGTCAGAAGTTGGGAGCTGAGCCCCAGTTTAAGTGGACCCGCCCCTCGTCGGTGATTATGGGCGAAGGTAATTACTCCGATGCCCACATGTTCCCCTTTGCCTACAAAGCCCTCGGCGTGGGCGAAACCGTGGGTATGCC
>NZ_JBARYM010000844.1:0-1895 GCF_049647865.1 Tunicatimonas sp.
GCTTTATTCTAACCGATTTACGCTCGCAAAAAATAAAACCGGAGTACATTGGTTGCGAGCGAACTAAAATTGGAACCAACTTCGGTTCGGAAGCGCACCTAAAGTGGTTCCAAAACCAAATGCTAACGGCTAAAGATTCTGGGCAGGTAGTAATTTGGCTCTCCGGCATTCCTTACATTAACCACGAAGGAGGACCGAACTACAATTGTAACGAAAACGATGATTGGGGTGGTTTTCCTGAAGAACGACAAGCCATTGCTAATTTTGTAAAAGAACACCAGATTCCGATTAGTATTGTTGCTGGAGATGCTCACATGGTAGCGATGGACGATGGCTCTAATAGCGATTATGCCGAGGGCGGTGGGGCTCCTATTCCTGTATTTCACGCTGCCCCCATCGATCGCTACGGTTCCTACAAAGGTGGACCATACTCTAAAGGATACCGATCTAGCAGCGGACAGTACGGAACCATTGAAGTAGAAGACAACGGCGGTGATGAGGTATGCTTTATTTGGACTGCAAAAGATGAAAACGGTAATGTGGTACAGAGTAATTCCGGGGAGGAACTCAGCTACCAGTTTTGCCTACCCGTTTCTTCAAATAGTTGAATTGCTGATTGCTGATGTTATCATTTTCCACCTGAGTTTTTCTCTACAAACAGATAACTAAAAGGTTAGAATGTAGTATATAGAATTATTGTTGTTACAATTATTTTAAATTATACTAATTATGCTTTTTGAATCTTTTAACTTAGGATCAATCACACTGCAAAATCGAGTGGTGATGGCTCCTATGACCCGAAACCGGGCTACCGATAATATCCCTAATGAACTGATGGCTGAATACTACGGACAGCGTTCCGGAGCAGGCTTAATTATTACCGAAGGAGTAGCTCCCTCACCTAACAGCTTAGGCTACCCCCGAATTCCCGGTGCTTTCTCTACTGAGCAAACCCAGGGATGGAAGAAAGTAGCCCAGGCCGCGCATCAAGGCGGAGCAAAAATCTTTATGCAGTTAATGCACACCGGGCGAGTAGGTCATCCGTACAACCTACCAGAAGAGGCCGAAGTAATCGGAACCACTACTACTCCGGTGCAGGGGGAAATGTATACCGATAAGGCAGGCCCGCAACCGCATCCGGCCGCCCGCCTAATGAACGAATCAGATACTAAGGAGGCGGTACAAGCGTACGTAACCAGTGCAAAAAATGCTATTGAAGCAGGCTTCGATGGAGTAGAACTGCACGGAGCGAATGGTTACTTAATTGAGCAATTTCTAAATCCTAATGTGAATAGTCTGGATAATGAATATAATGGCTCACACGAAGCTCGTTCTAAATTTGCGCTGGAAGTAGCGCAAGCAGTCATCGATGCGGTTGGAGCGGAACGAACCAGTATTCGGCTATCGCCCTACGGCGTTTTTAACGATACCGGCGCATTTGAAGGAATAGAAAAGGCTTACGAATATCTAGCCCAAGAGTTAGGTAAGCTAAACTTAGCCTATATCCACATTGTAGATCACTCGCCCATGGGCGCGCCTGAGGTACCCCGTTCTATTAAAGAGAAAATTCGCGATGCTTTTGACGGAACCATCATTATTAGCGGGGGTTACGATAAAGAACGAGCTGAGCAAGACTTATCTGATGGCTTAGGCCACTTGGTAGCTTTTGGTCGCCCATTTATTGCTAACCCTGACTTAGTTCACCGAATGAAAGAAGGCGCGGAACTTCAAGACCCCGATCAAGATACGTTCTATACGCCAGGTGAGGAAGGTTATACCGACTACCCAACTCTAGAAGAAGCCGAAGCAGCAGAGTAATATTTCGGTAGGGACATCATTAGTGACGTCCCTACTGATAAACTACAATTGTATTTTCAGAATCAATAATGTAGGGC
>NZ_JBARYM010000845.1:0-4615 GCF_049647865.1 Tunicatimonas sp.
AGATGTATCAACATTATAAATCAATTATCCAAATCTTTCGCGAGCGAAAGGTCAGTAATAATGTTGGTTTAGTATTAGTTAGTCAACCACAGGCGGCCAATACATTGTTTTTTGATTGTGCATTTATTACTAATTGTATCACCGATACAAATGTATTCAGACGTGGTGGCCCTAAATCATTTCCACTCTATCTATATCCTTTAAGAAATGAGCAACAAACCATTGAGCAAAACACCGAAAGAAAACCAAATATAAATGCCGTAATAGTAAAGGAAATCGCTGAGAATTTAGGATTGACCTTTACAAATGAAAAGGAAACTCCCAAAGACACCTTTGCCCCAATTGATATTTTAGATTATATCTATGCTATTTTACATTCACCAAAATACCGAGATAAATATGAAGAGTTTCTAAAAATTGATTTCCCAAGAGTACCATATCCAAAAGACAAAGATACTTTTTGGCAACTCGTAAAATTGGGTGGAGAAATACGCCTAATCCATTTATTGGAAAGTTCAACAGTAGAGCAATATATTACGCAATACCCAATAGACGGAGATAATGTGATTGGCAAACCCAAATACAAAGACGGTAAAGTTCATATCAACGACACACAATATTTTGACAATGTTCCGCAAGTAGCTTGGGAGTTTTACATTGGTGGTTATCAACCTGCCCAAAAATGGCTAAAAGACCGAAAAGACCGCAAAATGGAGTTTGACGACATTTTGCACTATCAGAAAATAATAGTAGCCCTGAGTGAAACCGAAAGGCTAATGAAGGAAATAGATAAAATAGAAATTGAATAAGATGCCAACGCAAGAATCAAGCACATTGCAATCCTCGTTCCTGCGGTTGCAAAGAGCTTTCATGCCATTGCACGGACGAAAAAGAAAAATAAAAACGGGGCACAACAACACCTATACGCAATGCCCTTCGGGACACTGCGCATAGCCGAGACGTTAACAAACATTTAAAATGAGCGGGTCAAGTGATATAACAAACGATTTCTACTGATAAATGTCTGATAGCTATAATGAAACTGGAGTGAGATCAGATACCAAAAAGTACTAAAGGTAGAATTCTTTCTCAAATAGGAGTCCAAATTCTATATGCTGGTGGGCCAGTTTTGACCCGGTACGCCACTGGCCAATTGTGGCAGTAGGCTTCCTTGGAATAATATTTGGTCCGATTGGTTTTATCTATAACTACTTCCTCAACGAAGTTCCGGCAGCTTTTGCTTACACCCTGATTACCAATGACTTCATCTGGTGGATACCGCTTTTTCTAATTTTACGAGCCGCTCACCAAGCTGTCTGGCCATTAACATCATCGGTGCCAAAATCGGCTAAAGTGTAATTAAAGAAGCAGAAACTACTGATCTACGGTAATATCCATCAGCTTCAGTAGCACTCCGTTCGACCAGCCAAAACCATCCTGAACGGGATATTCACCACCTCCGGCTTCTAAACTGACGTCTCGCACATTATATTTTTCCACTAGCTTCCCGGTATTTTGATAGACCCGTTGGTTATTATCAATCCAGCGTTGGCTGATGTCGTTCGTTAGCTCGGTATAGCCGTAGTTGTTTAAACCTTGTACTGCCATCCACTGAAGCGGTGCCCAGCCATTGGGAGCATCCCATTGCTGACCGGTCGCATTGAGTGTGGTACGAAGTCCACCCGGCAGTAAGAACTCTCTCTTAAGGGTTCGCATCACCCCACGAGCCTCTCGGACGCGGGCAATCTTAAAAAATAAGGGGTAGCTAGCCGCCAGTGTGTACTCATTAGTCATTTCACCTAATACAAAATCGTAGTCAAAATAAAAGCGTTCGGTTGAATTCCAGCAGTACTTACGAATGGCACGATGGCGATCTTTCGCGAGTTTCTCAAATTTCCTTTGAAGGTCAGGCTGTTCATTCCTAGCGTAGGCTTCAGACAGGACAATCTCTAAATGATACAGTAGCGAATTTAGATCAACCGGAATCAATTCAGTCGTACGGATAGTGTTTAAGTTTTGGGCGTCGCGAAACCAACGGCTGCTAAAATCCCAACCAGATTCGCAAGCTGCACGAATGTTTCGGTATACCACTCCTTTTGGTACGTCACCCACTGAAGCTGCTACCGCTACATCTTCTTTGTAGGCCTCGGGGCGCGGTACCGGTCGGTCATCCCAGTAACGGTTTAATACTGCTTTATCAAGTAAAACTACCCGTCGGTAAGCAGAATTAGTCTTCGTTAAGCTAGTGGCCCCGTCCATCCAGAAATCGTACTCTTTTTGTAGCTGAGGCAAGTAACGAGTTAGAACATCATCTCCCTGAATATCGGCTAGTAAACGAACCATGAGCGAAAAGAAAGGTGGCTGCGACCGACTGGTATAGTAAGCACGGTTTCCGTTAGGAATAAACCCCACTTCATCAATCAAGTAGGCAAAGTTATCCACCATGTTTTCAATCAAATCAGCCTGCTGATCAATCGCTAAGCCTAGCATCGTAAAGTAACTATCCCAGTAGTATATTTCACGAAAACGTCCGCCTGGGACTACGTAAGGATTGGGCAGATTGATCAGCGAGCCGTTGGTTTCGCTGCGAGGCTCACGGGTGAGTACCGGCCACAGCTCTTCAATATGCTCTTCAATAGAGTTGGCGGTATCGGTTTGGAAGCCAGATGCAGGATTAACGGGAAGCTCAAAGTACTTCTCTACAAATTCATTGAGCCGAAAGTTTGACCGACTTTTTTGCTGGGCGTAAGCCTGATTAATTGCTTGCACTGAGGTCTTTGGAATGCAATCAGGAAAGGTCTTAGAGTCCTCAAATATCGGTTCTAGCTGCACCGCTCGGAACAAATCAGGATATAGTTCATCAGGGCTAGATTGTGCTAGAATAGAACCGCTTACTAATAGAAAGCTAAGGAAAAATGTAGAACGAAGGAGCTTCATAATTTGCTGGGTTTGGCGGAGAAATTACTCTACAAGCAACCAAAATGTTTGAATTTAGCTAATTTGTCAACTATACGTAGTCTCTATCCATTTTAATTATCCATTTACTACACTATGCGTTTAGCTAATCTTTTATACTGTTCTCTTTCGCTAATTCTATTTAGTTGCGCTTCTTCACCGGAAGAAACTACTGAAGAGGAATCTCGCCCTAATGTATTGCTTATTATGACCGACGATCAGGGGTGGGGCGATGTGGGTGTACACGGTAATCCGATCATTCAAACTCCAGTGTTGGATGAATTTGCTCGTAACGGAGTGCAGATTAAAAACTTCTACGTAAGTCCGCTGTGCGCCCCCACTCGGGCTAGTCTACTAACCGGACGCTATAATTTGCGGACAGGTACTCGTTGGGTGACTGATGGTCTGGAAAACATGAATCCTGAAGAAGTTACTCTAGCCGAAATGTTTAAATCTGCTGGGTACACTACGGGTTGTTTTGGTAAATGGCATAATGGTGCTCATTTTCCGTTTCATCCCAATCAGCAGGGATTTGATGAATTTATTGGCTTTTGTGCTGGCCATTGGAACAACTACTTTAATACTACTTTACAGAACAACGGTAAGCCATTTCCTACCGAAGGCTACATTACCGATGTGCTGACTGATCAAGCCATCAAGTTTATTGAGCAACCTCGAGATGAACCGTTTTTTTGTTACGTACCCTACAACGTTCCCCACGGGCCATTTCAAGTTCCTGACCAATATTTTGAAAAATATCACGCCCAGTTAGATACTATGTCAGATGAAGGTGAGCGGAACAAGCTCGCGGCCGTTTACGGAATGTGCGAAAATATGGATGCTAATGTGGGGCGACTGTTGTCGTCGTTAGAAAGCCAAGGTGTTCGTGATAATACGATTGTCATCTTCTTAACTGATAACGGCCCTAATGGCAGTCGGTATAACGGTGGTATGCGCGGAACTAAAGGCTCAACCCACGAAGGGGGGACTCGCGTTCCCTTCTTTGTACAGTGGCCAGCGAGCCTTCCTACTGGAAGTATGGTGGAGGGATTGGCTGCACATATTGATGTGCTACCAACCCTAGCCGGACTGTGTAATTTACCCCTACCGGATCGAGAAATCGATGGAGTTGATTTAGCGAGCACTCTAATGGAGGCTAATACAACTATTCCGGACCGTACGCTTTTCTTTCAGCAGTCAGGTCGTGAGCTTCTACCGCAGCGAGGAGCAGTGAGAACGAATACTTACCGGCTGGTGAATTACCCCAACTATACCGGACTGTACAATCTTCAGTCTGATCCTGATGAATCTGAAGATTTACGTCTAGAGTTTCCTCAACTCTACGATAGCTTGATGTCCGTGTATAACGAATGGTTTGACGAAATGAAATTGGAAGCGGTGGATATGACGGTTATTCCTATTGGATTTGCGGAGCAAACTCAGGTAGTGTTGCCCGCTCACGAAAGTTACTTTTCAGGAAACGTATCTTTTAAAGAGGGGCACGGCTGGGCCCATGATTGGCTAGTAAACTGGACGAATTCCGACGACCGAATTTACTGGGACGTAGAGGTGCAATCACCGTTCTCCTATCAAGTCTATCTTTCCTACACTGTACCGGAGTCCGATGCTGGTGCAACCATTCAACTAGAGGTTGGTAATA
>NZ_JBARYM010000846.1:0-4631 GCF_049647865.1 Tunicatimonas sp.
TTCAAGTTATTGAATTTCAGATACTTACGCATTATAAAATTATACGGCTAAATTACTGCTGTAGAATCATGACCCCACAATACTAAGTAGAATCCACAGTTTGGATTAATTAACTTGGTCCAATTAAAATACTCAAAGTTATAATTATTACGCACTTTATTTATAATATATTGATATAGTGCTAAAAAAGAAGTATCTTTAAAAAACAAAAAAAACTTACATTAGTACTGTTTAATAATATACTAACAAGCATGACTGAACATTTATGGAATAAGCCTAAACAAGAAGATAAGTTCAAAATCCAGTTTCGCTGTAGCCGCCGGCCTGATGAACATTCAGGATTAGCAGATTTTGAAGTTAATAAGTGTTACACCGGAAGAACTTATAACGGATTATACGAAATAGCTCCAGAATGGGGGCGGGGTAAACCATCGGTTTTATTAAGACGAAGGCTGTTTGACCGTTACTTCGAAGTAATGCCAATTATGAGCCAATCATAATTGAGAAAATTCAATGGGTATAAAAGAGTCTATATCTATAGGGTAATCAATAAGCAACTCGAGCATTGTACGTCACAATGCTCTTTTTTTTACTGTATGCAGTATTCAAGTTTGCTTAGACGCACAGCGTTGTGCTATTTTTAATATTAGAGCATTAAACAGGAAAAGAAAGTACTTTCCACTACGCTGTAGGCTACCACCTAGTCTTCATAATTGAGCAGCCCCATGGGAAGGCTGATTAAAGTAATTTCACGAAAATAAGGAATAAATTGTCAGTAGTGTTTGAAAAGATAACTGCGCCTTTTATCCTTGCTTAAATCAATAGGGAGTAAGCTTGAAGTTACTAAACCTAAAACTTAGGAATAACATTCTAATGCTAGATTAGACCGCTTGAGCCAATTGCTGTGCAGCTTGGACTATAAGCTTATTATTACGCCGATGTGCTAAACAGCTCTGAATATAGTCTACACTATATCCGGTATTCTTACTTATAGTTTCGTACTCTTCTTTTGCTAAAAGCTTTTTTATGTGGCGGATATTTTCCATATTTGTTCTTGTTATAAGTACAAGTTAATGCTTTTTAAAAGTATTATCCAAGCTTTTTATTCTTTTTGTAAGCATAATTTTTCACAAATGGCTGATAATCAATACAAAATTTCCGTAAACGAACGCTTTTTTGAATGCATCCATATGCTTAAAAGCCGTAAAGAAATTAGCTCCGACCGGGAGTTTGCTCTAGCAATCGAGATTTCTCCATCCAATTTAGGTGACATTAAAGCGAATCGCCGCTCAGTTACTATTGAAATTCTGAATCGGGCTTTAGATAAATTTAAGATCAACAGTGCCTACATAATTTCAGGGTTAGGTCAGCCATTCGTAAGTAAAGAATCAGGAAATCTGCCTACTAAAACGAAGGAAGTAATCATGGTAGCCACTCAAGATACCGAGGGGAATACAACTGTTCCACTTATCAATCATAAAGCTGCTGCTAATTTTATGACGGGTTACCAAACTCAGGAATTCTTCGAGGAGCGAGAAAGTATTCTTCTTCCCGATTATATGATTAAAAACGGACAGTGCTACGGTGTGCAGGTGAGCGGTGATAGTATGGAGCCTACCATGATGGAAGACGATTGGGCAATTTGCCGACTTCTTGATAATAGCGCTTACCGAAACATTGCCGACGGAGGAGTATACGTGATTGTATCTCACGATCGGGGTATTCAAATTAAGCGTATTCGTAACCGCTTACACCAGTACGGGTATATCCGTTGTTTATCTGATAATCCCAAACATGCTCCGTTTGATATTCCTGAAGAGGAACTTTTGCAAATTTGGAAGGTAGAGTGGCACTTGCGATCCTATTTGCCTGAACCAAAGCCTGAGATTGATGACATTCAAGATAAACTCAACCAAATGACCGAGATGCTTCGTTTGCAAAATCGAAGGGATACTAATAACGGCTTATCGCAAAATTAGCGTAAGTAACGGTGAAATAATAAATTTTCGTTTTGATCTGATTATTTTGCGTTGCCCTAAAAAGCGTAGGAAGGGTCTAAGCATTGATGAAGCTCTCCAACGAAGTGACAACGCGAAAGAAGCGCTTATAAAACGATAAGGTTATTGTTCTACCATCAATAGAAGACGAAAAGTATATATCTGCTTTTTCTTTTGGATTAACCGACCAAACGTTGCAGATTTGACCTTTACCGATTGTCTAATACTGTGTTCATGATTCATTATAAGTCTCCGGAAGAGATAGAGCTAATTAGAGAAAGTGCTTTGCTTGTCTCTAAGACTCTTGGCATGCTTGCTGCTGAAATACAGCCCGGAGTTACCCCTCTACATCTGGATCAGCGAGCTGAAGAGTTCATCCGAGATCATGATGCCGACCCGGGCTTCTTGGGTTTATATGGTTGTCCGAGCACGTTGCTAACTTCGGTCAATGAACAAATTGTTCATGGTTTACCAAATAACCGTCCTTTAGAAGAGGGCGATATTGTATCAATAGACTGCGGTGCCAAAAAAAATGGTTACTACGGCGATCATGCGTACACCTTCTCAATAGGAGAAATTTCTCCCGAAGTAGAAAAGTTATTAGATGTTACACTGCAGTGTTTATATAAAGGAATTGAGCAGGCACATAAAGGTAACCGAATCGGAGATATTAGTTATGCTATACAACAACATGCCGAACAGCATGGCTACGGAGTTGTGCGCGAGTTAGTAGGGCACGGATTAGGTAAGAAAATGCATGAGTCGCCTGAAGTACCCAACTATGGTAAGCGTGGTAAGGGTTCTAAAATTAAAGACGGTTTAGTAATTGCCATTGAACCAATGATTAACCTGGGCACTCGGCGGGTGAAACAACTAAGTGATGGTTGGACGATTGTAACAGCCGACGGAGCTCCTGCCGCCCACTTTGAACACGATGTGGCAATTGTAGACGGTAAACCAGAAATCCTCAGCACGTTTGAGTATATTGAGGAAGCACTAGCCAAGAAGATGGTTTCCTGAAGATCAGGACTTAAGAGATATTTCTTACTGCCTCATAATTTAGTACCTCTATAGTATCTCCCCCAACGCCATAGCGTAGATATTTAGTTTAATAAGCTGCTCTACAATCGGTTCTGTTAGAGAAAAACTGGAAGACACGGGCACTACTGTCTTTCCTTCGTGTTCGGGGAAGCAATCAAAAACCTGCTTAGCTTCTCAGTAAACCTTCGTACTTGGTCTGCATCCAGATTAGGCTTCGCTTCATTAATAAATAACTAGTTATTGCAGCTAATGACCACGTCAAACTCAGTCATCTGTTTCCGATTTTTTTGAATATGACGCAATACCCGCAACGCATAGCTATCAAGTTCTTGGCTTCCAAAATGAACTTAAGCATAGTTTTAATATTGGGAGCCGCAAAATCTTCAGCTGCTGTTCTTAGTTTATTGGCTAAATCGCCCCACTGTTTATTTGACTCTTTCCGATACTAGTCCATCTTTTCGTTGAAGTCTTTCATCTCCCCGTCCCGCTGCTGACGATTTCGCTTCACCTCTTCTAAAGTCTTTCACATCCATTTCCCTCTGCTGACGGTCAAGTTGCATCTCTTCTTTAAACCCGACCATTTCACGTTGCAAAGCAAGTGTACCCTCTTCAACCCGTTTCAGCGATTTATTGGTCTGCACAATAAACTCTCCCAATACGGCTTCCAGCGTGCTAAACCCGTTCCTTAACTGCTTCGTCCATACTATCAATGAATCTATATCCTTAATCTACAGATTATCAAGGTAATTGTTAAACACTAATCTTCTCACGCCTTCCCGCCAGCGTTCTGAATTCTGACAAACGGTCAACCATTTCAGTGAACTCTTCTACGGATATATGCTGATGCGTATCGCACTTAGCGGTACCTACTTCTATCAGCATTCCATCGTAAAGGTAGTGCTCATCATTTAGCTTCATTTGCATAGCTTCCACAGTTTTCTTCACAATCTGATCTCGCATTTTAGGACCTAATGAGTGGCTAGGATCAAAGTAGAGCTGAACATTTTTATCTAAGTGTCGGGCTTTGGTTCGCTTGGCCGCGTGGTGAATCGGCAGATTACGATACTCACCCTTAGCGGGAAGGTCGCAGCCACGTTGAATCAGAATAATTTCCGGAGCTAACTTTGAGTAGTCAACCAGTCCGTCCCAAACTGTTTCGATACTGGTTTTACCAGAAAAGTCTTCGGTTTCGGAAATAGAGTATTCTTCGCCTAGCCACTTACCGTTTTTGAGGCCTACCATCCAGCCGTGCTCTTCAGCAAATCCGGCCATCTGGCGTACGTGCCAGCCTAATTGATCTACTGCCGAGTTCCAAACCAAAAATGGGTCCGAGGAAAAAGACTTTTTAATACAAGCCAACTGAATAGCCGGAAGCATAATTTCCGAAGAGGCAATCATCCCCGTATCTCGGTACAGCTTTTCGGCTATTTGTACAGTAGGTAGTGGAACTAGATCGTCGGCATTACCTCCGTGACCAAAAATATTAAAGTTCTTCATGATAGCCTCAAAATCGTAGCCCATGAATCCTTTATCGGTATTGTCTTTGTCGAAGTTGGTGCGAGACTTTAAACCCACCGTGCGCGCGCCATATAC
>NZ_JBARYM010000847.1:0-6124 GCF_049647865.1 Tunicatimonas sp.
CATCGTTACTCCGTAAATCACGTCGGTGCTGGCCATGGTTCGTTTGTTGTGGGTGACAATAATGAACTGCGATTCGCTGGAAAACTCTTTAATAATGTTATTGAACTTGTCAATGTTCGCATCATCGAGCGGGGCATCTACCTCATCAAAAATACAGAAAGGGGCCGGTTTTAGTAAATAGATAGCAAACAGCAGTGAGGTAGCAGTAAGCGTTTTTTCTCCTCCCGAAAGCTGGTTGATTGTTAGGGGACGTTTTCCTTTGGGGCGGGCCATAATTTCAATCGGTGAGTCTAACGGATTATCCGGATCAGTAAGTTTGAGTTCGCAATCGTCTTCTTCGGTAAACAACGTGCGAAATACTCGGACGAAATTTTCCCGAATTTGCTCGAAGGCTGCCATGAAGGTTTCGCGGGCTACGGCATCAATCTCGCCAATTGTAGTCATCAGCGATTCTTTCGCTTGCAGTAAATCGTTCCTTTCGCTACTGATAAAGTCGTAACGCTGTTTGATTTCGTCGTAAGCCTCCATCGCCATTGGGTTAATTGGGCCAATCTTACGAATGCGCTCCCGAATTTTCTCCAGCTTTATAGTCATCGCTTCCAACTCTTCATCGGTAGGCTGCACTTCCTCTTCACCCTCCTGCGAAAGTAACTCTTTAGCATCCAGATCAAATTCTACCGAAAGCCGCTCCTGAACGCTAGTTAGCTCTAGTTGAATGCTGTTGAGTCTGTTTTGTAGCTCCATAATCAGCGTATCTTGCTGGCTGCGCGATCGCTGTAAATCCCGAATGGCCTGTTCGCTTTGGTCAATATCGCCTCGGTGGGCGTAGTAGTCGCGCTCGGCTTCGTTTACTCCGGTCTCAATAGCCTGCTTTTCATCGTACATCGCCAGCAACTCATCTTCGCCAATATCATTGCTGTTGAGCAGTTCGGTAATGTTCTGCGTATTAACTTCTAACTCCTGCTGATTCTTGGCGATGCTCTGAATACCGTTTTCGTAAGATTCTTCTTTGAAGGTAATCTCCTGATTGAGCGATTTCAGTGTGCTCTCTTGTTGGAAGTAGCGAATCTTTTCCTGGTTGAAAGCCGCTGACTTTTCGCTAAGCTGCTCGTTTTCTACTGCCAATTGGCTACTAAGTTGCTGCTGCCGCTCCTTCGCCAATTGAAGCTGCTGCTCAGCTTCTTGTAATTGAGGCGTAACTTGCTCTAACTCCTCTTCCAGTTGGGCAATGAGAGCCAGCGTATCGTCTTGCTGCTGGGCCTGACTAGAGAGCATTTCCGAAAGCTGCTCTTTCTTGGAGGCAAAGGTGGCGTAGTCTCGCTGTAAACGATTAATATTCCGTTGAATCTCGATGAGATCGGAAGCGTAGGATTGCTGGCGGAGCTGCTGAACTTGCTGCTGTTGTTCTTGCAAGAAGACCTGCTTATCGCCGATTTGCTGCTTAAGCGTGCTTAGATCTTCTTTCAGTTTTTCCAGATTTTTAGCCCGACCCAGTCGCTTGCCCTCGAACAGTCCTACTGAGCCACCCGATAAGCGAAACGGCTGTTGCACTACTTGCCCATCAGCAGTAATCAGTGAATATTTTTCTTGCGGCGATAGATCAGATAAATTAGTAACGTAAACCTGATTCAGTAGAAACTGAATTAGCCGTTGATATTTAGCATCGTATTCTACCACGTGTAGCGCAGATTCAGCGTTCTTTAAAGGGCTTCCGTTTCGCTGAGGAACGAACTGCTGTAACTCATCTAGTAAAAAGAAATGTGCTTTTCCTTGAGCTGCATCACCCAGCAGTTGAATTGCTTCCATTGCCTGTGCTCGGCTTTCTACCACAAAGTAGTTCATGTAGGGCCCCAGGTAGTTTTCAATACAAACGCGGTATTGTTCGGGACAAGTAACCACATCGGACAGGAGCGGAGCTTTTTTAGCCCAGTCTACATTTTTCTTTAAGAATTTTATGGCTTCGGGAAAGCCTTCCAGATTATCGACGAGCGATTTAGTAAGGTTGTACTCATTTTGCAGAGCATCTTGCTGACGGTTAAGCGCGGTTATCGTATCTTTACTTTCTTCTATCTCGTCAATAAAGGCGGTGATACGATCTTGCAGTTCGGTTTCTTGTTGCTCGGTATCTTCCAGTTGTTGTTCTTCCTCCTCAATTTGCTGCTGAATTACAACCGCTTTCTGGTCGAATTCGGTTAGGTCAGCATTGCGAGCAGAAGTGTTTTCAGTGCTTTTCTCTAATTCCTGCCGGGTAGCATTAAGTTGCATCTGCTTAATCTCCAGTTGCTTCTGATACTGATACACCTGCTCTTGATGTTCTCTAGCTACCTCATCTGCTTCGGCTACTTCATCTTTCAAATCCAACGTTTGCGACTGGTAAGTACGGTGCTCTTCCTCCAGTTCAGTTACCTGCTGTTGAATCTGCTCGAGCGATTCGGCAGCCGAGGCCTTTTCCCACTGAAGCTTTTCCAGGTGCTCCGTGGTAAGGTCAACCGTTTCTCGGTCTTGCTTTAATAGTGCGTTGAGGCGATCTTTCCGGCCTTGCAGGAATTTAAGGCGCTCATTCTTCACCTGCTTATCACTTTCCGCATTACGAATAGTAGCTACATGATCATTGAGGGCTTTTTGGCGTGAAGCAAGCAGTTGCTCTTTTTGCACCAAATTGGTTTTCAATTGGGCTAAAGCAGCTTCCTTTTCGTCTACCTGCCGACTTAATTGAACCTTCCGGTCAGTTTCCTTATCGAGTTGCTGTTTAGCTTCCGTGCTGGCTTCTTGGGAAGCTCGGATTTTAGATTTAGCCAGCGTGATGCTTAGCTGTTTGTATTCTTCTTTGGCTTTGTAGTAGCGTTCGGCCTGTTTGGCTTGCCGTTCTAGCGACTTTAGGTTTTTCTCAATCTCGAATAGTAAATCTTCTACACGATCCAAGTCGTCATCGGTTGCCCGTAGCTTTCGTAATGTTTCCTTCTTTCGGACACGGAACTTACTCACCCCAGCAGCTTCTTCGAACAAGGCTCGTCGCGAGCCATCTTTGTCGTTCAGAATATCGTCTACCATCTTCAGCTCAATAATGGCGTAGCTGTTGGAGGCAATACCGGTGTCCATAAATAAACTGACAATATCTTTCAGTCGACAGGGTACCCCGTTTAGTAAATATTCGCTATCGCCACTACGGTAGTAGCGGCGGGTAATGGTTACTTGGGTATACTCGGTAGGAAGTAGATTGCGGGTATTATCAAAAGTGAGGGAAACTTCGGCTAATTGAGTGGCTTTTCGCTTTTTGGTACCATTGAAGATGATATTTTCCATCTTGTCGGAGCGGAGCATCCGCGATTTTTGCTCGCCCAGCACCCAGCGAATTGCATCTACTACGTTAGATTTTCCGCAGCCATTCGGCCCTACAATACCAGTAATACCCCGGTCGAACCGAATTGTTACTTTATCGCCGAAACTCTTAAAACCTTTTAGTTCTAGTGTAGAAAGTTGCATATAATCCCTTCAAAATCAGTCAGATATTCGGTAGAAAAGGCAGCAAATCTGAATGTTGATTTGCCCTTTCACGCTCGAATTAACGGCGAATATAGAGTAATTTGGAACATTCAGCGAAGAAAAGAGTGGTTTTGTGTTAAGGTGTTAAGGTGTTAAGGTGTTTGGGTGTTAAGAGGTTCGTGAGTATCTTGAACTCTGAACTCTGAACTCTGAACTCTGAACTCTGAACTCTGAACTCTGAACTCTGAACTTCGATAAATGGAAAACTACTTAGAGCTACTGATATTTCTGGCATTCGCTGCTTTCTCCTTTTTCTCTCGATTTCTGAACAAGAAGCGAAATCCCTCTCGTGGGGATGGCGAAGAATTTGAGGGAGCACGCCAACCAGAGAAGCCTGTCGTTGATCCGGAAGAAACGCGGCCCCGGCAACCATCTACATTTGAGGATATTCTACGGGAGATGATGGGAGAGAATAAACCGCAGCCTACCCCTCCGCCCAAGGTGCGGAAGAAAGTCCAGAAAGTTGAAACTGAAGCAAAAGAAAAATTACGAGAGGTAAAGCAAACGGCCAAAAAAGCAACGCTTATCGCCGAGAAAATATCGTTGGAGGATAGTGGAAAGCGGATTAAGCCTATTGAGCTAGCTCCACAAAAGAACAGTATAGCCCAGGAAGTATCGGAAGCACTTAGTAACCCTAAAAGTGCCCGCGAAGCGATTATTCTAAGTGAAATCATTAATCGAAAGTATTTCTGAGATGAAACAGGTCATTCTAAGCGTGATAGGATTGCTGCTGGTACTTCCCGGATTTGCCCAAACCAATACTCCTTTTTACTACAATGACTACTGGAAACTCACTACTCGCGAGGATGCGGTGTATTTTCGCACTGGTGCTCTCGATACCACTCATTTAGTGTTTGCTGGAGCAGTGAAGGACTACTTCCGAAGCGGTCAATTGCAGATGAGCGGGAGCTATCAGGCGGGGTTACGACACGGGCCTTTTGTATTCTACTACGCTAATGGTCAGACTAAAATTAAAGGAAATTATGACTTGGGGCAGCGAGTAGGCGAGTGGCACTACTATTATCCAGAGGGTTCGCTGAAGCAGCGGGTAGAATTTACTGACAATGATTTTTACGTTTGGGAATACTACGATAGTTTAGGTAATACTCAGGTAGATAATGGAACCGGAACTTGGCAAAATAGCTACTACGAGCCGGGTAATCCGAGTAAAATTATTGTGGAAGGAAAGTTTGTGAATGGTAAAAAGGATGGAAAGTGGAAGTGCTCTAACGAATACGGGCGACTTTATTATGTGGAGACGTTTAAAGAAGGTGAATTTGTTAAGGGCAAGGCAGTGAACGCCATTGGTGGTCGAGGTGGGAAATACGAGCAAGAACTGAACAACAAATTGCTTCCGCCTTTTAAATTATCGATCGCTGAGCAGTTTATTTTTGCTAGAGAAGATGTTCAGGAAGAATATCCTTATTTGGCAAAAATAGTTGTGTCAGAAGAAGCGGGCTTCAACACAGTTGACGTGCAACCTATGTATCCGGGGGGAATGCACCAAGCCTACCGGTTGGTGACTAACCACTTGGTTTATCCGGAGCGCGCTCGGCGGGAGGGAATTCAGGGAAAAGTGTTTGTACAGTTTGTGATAGACAAAGACGGCAGCGTTACGCAGGCGAAGACAATTAAAGGAATTGGCGGAGGGTGCGACCGAGAAGCTGAACGCATTGTGAGCCTGATGAAGGACTGGGAACCAGGATACAAAGACGGCGAACCGGTACGAGTACGAATGGTGCTACCCATCACATTTCAACTCACCCCCAACCTAGAATCTAGATATTGATGTAGTAGGTATGCTTGAGCATTTTTTTATTTGCCCCTATTGTTTCTCCCAAATTTCCATGTTACTGGATACTTCAGTGAAGCAGCAGTCCTACGTAGAAGATTGCGAAGTGTGCTGCAACCCTATTGAGCTAACTTTCGCTGTAGAGAACTACGAGGACGAAATTACGGTCACTTCTTTTGATGCCGCATCACTCGGACAGTAGTTTTTGGTGAATGTGTTCATGAATTTGTGTGTTCGAGTGTTCATGCATAGGTTTGCCTATCCAAGACTTAAACCCTCAAACCCTAATCCTTAAATCCTAGACTATGAATTCAATTGCTTTACTGTTTGATATGGATGGCGTGATCGTCGACAACCATGAGTTTCACTTGAAATCCTGGCTAGGATTCTTTGAGAAGCACAACATTAAAATAAGTGAGGAAGAATATAAAGCGAATATAAATGGACGGAGGATGGAAAATATCCTGCCCGACTTACTGGGTCAGAAAATGTCTGACGAGGAAATTTGGGAGATTGGCGAAGAAAAAGAAGCATTGTATCGAGAGTTATACCGTCCACATATTAAACCCACTACTGGATTAGTGACTTTTTTGGCCGAGGTTGCTCGGCAGCGCATTCCCCGCACGGTTTCAACATCAGCACCCCCGGCGAACGTAGACTTTACGTTAAAGCATACCGGGCTGCGAAATTATTTTCCAACGATCATCGATTCTACCATGGTCGCCCACGGCAAGCCCCACCCGGAAGTCTACCTAAAGTCAGCCAAAGCATTAGGTATTGATCCAGCGC
>NZ_JBARYM010000848.1:0-16843 GCF_049647865.1 Tunicatimonas sp.
GAATACTGTTGTAACGAGTAGCCAGACCAATAGTACTATTCTGATCATATTAGCAGACATAATTAGGTTGTTGTTAGCCACCCATACTACTAATAATTTAGCAAACCGGGCGGTTGGATAGATCAAAATAGAAAAATTTTAATTCAAACCTCATCCTGCCTTACCCTGCTTCATCAATCCTACCTGGAAATAGTCAGAACTAGCAGCATTGAGAGAGTGTTTTCCACTTTTACAAAAAAGCGAACTACATAGAGGCCAACGAAAATGGCATCGAACTGGAGCTTAGTGTTAATTGGTAGGATATGATTACGGTAGAAAGAAATTTACTTTATCAATTAGTTAGCCCTGGACTGCGCCCCAGAGGCAACTTCATTGCAGAATTCAAGTAGAGCTTGAAGGTCTTCCAGGCGATTGAAATTGATACTATGATCTTTCAGATAGGTATTGATTTCTTTTTTTTCCCTTGCTAAACGCCCGTAAAATTCCAGAGCGGTTGGCTCGACGAGCGCGTTGGTTTTTATCAATCAGTAAATAGTTTGCTTTTTGAGTGACTAGCACGTCTCCTTTCATCTCCAACTGATTTATTCCTCCACTACCCGAGTTAACTGAGCCGTACTCACGAACCGCAGACGTACCAGTAGATTGCCCGAAGCCTCCCGATTTTTCCCGAGCTATAGGAACAAACTGCTGATGAACGGCCAATTTTACTGATGGATATTCCTCTACTACCTCCATATATCCGTGTTTTTCATCGTAAAAAAACAGATCATTATTAATTTTGACATGCTTGATCGTTTCTCGGTTTGCTAGTGAAAGAGTGTCTCGCGAGCGATCAACAAACTGCATATCGCCTAGCAAAATATTGTAGTTCAGTTTTCCCGTCGATGTTTTGCCATTGTAAAAAAGAACGGTTCCAGTTTGGAATGTTTCGTAGCGATATTTTACCTCCATTGGCAGAGCTTCGTTTATTTTCTGACCAGTATTAATCCGGTAAATTTCACCCTTCTGACCGTAAAGCAACTGGATATGAACTATAAAAAATAGAGCAAACACCAGTGATCGCTTGTAATAAGTGAGCATATCGCTAAAAGTTATTTGTGTTAACATAAGATATGACTCTTATCGTAAATATCCAACTGAAGAGGGATACTTGATTTTAAGAACTTTCGCTTTCTCGAAATTAATTTGAAACCCTATTGATCCATTGGGTTCTACAGCCACGATGTCTTCTTAATTTTTAGCTGTTTCGAGTATTACGTATAAAATCTGTGACTAATAGTATCTGGGTTAACCTTTAACTAAACGCACCTACACTACTCTTGAGGGAAGATACTGGATTTTAATTCTAAGCTTTTTTACTTTTACGGAACGTACCCAGCCAACGCATTTTTTGAGACGGTAGTTAATCTATAAATCTGCGGTTTCACCAAACTGGTGCGATTTGTTGAAGTAAGAAGTTACACCGTGCTAACCAACTTTTTAGTTGCTCTTGCTATGGCGTTCGTAGGCTACCTTCCCTTCGGAACGGTGAATATGGTGGTGCTGAATGCAGCAATTACCCGAGCGTTTCGGCCCGCAGTCTTCATAGCACTAGGAGCCGCCGTAGTAGAAATCTTTTATACTTACTTAGCCGTCACGCTTAATCAGTGGCTGGGTCGCGAATTGATTAATAATATCTACGTAGATATAGCCGCCCTCATTATTTTATTGGTAGTAGGATTATATTTTTGGTTTTCCTCTCCCCAACAAAAACAAAAATCACAGTCGCCTAAGCGTAGGTGGGGATTCTTTAGTACGGGACTGGCTTTTGGCATTATCAATCCGCAAAGCTTGGCTTTTATTACGCTAGGTTTGCTCTACGCAAAGTCGCAGGGGTGGATAATTCTGGCCGAATTTAGTAATTCACTGGGGCTTATGTTGGGAGTATCGATAGGCCGCTTTTTTTCTTTATTGTTGTACGCCCAAGCGGGACAATGGCTTTCTTCCCAACTGAACCGTTTTACCCAATGGACAAATAAAATCACCGGCGGCATGCTTCTTTCTTTGGGAGGGTATCAGGCGTTTCGATTGATTACTGAAGTGTGGTAGTTTATTATGTTCATGTGTTCGAGTACTCATGTGTTCATGGAAGTTGAGTGATTTGAACACCTGAACACCTGAACACTCTAATACTAGCTTCGTATTTTATTTTCTATTAGTTTAGGAATTCAATTAACCTAACGACTACATACTATGCAACGAAGAGACGCACTTAAGGGGCTGGGACTGGCTGGATTAGGCTTTACCGTTCCAGCGACAACCGCTACTGCTAACCAACATAATCTGAACCGAGGTATGAAACCTATCACTATCACTAAAGTAAAAGCAATTCCTACCTGCCCGCACGGCATCGAACTCATTGTAGTAAAAGTAGAAACCAGTGAACCCGGACTATATGGAGTAGGCTGTGCTACCTTTCGGCAGCGGGCTCACGCAGTGGTATCGGCTATAAACGATTATTTAGATGATTTCTGTCGAGGTAAAGATGTAGACAACATTGAAGACATTTGGCAAACCACCTACGTAAGCTCTTACTGGCGCAACGGCCCAGTGCTCAATAATGCCCTCAGTGGTTTAGATCAGGCTCTGTGGGATATTAAGGGCAAGCGAGCGGGTATGCCAGTGTACCAATTACTTGGTGGTAAGTGCCGTTTTGCAGTAGATTGCTATGCCCACGGGGGCGGGAAGACAGTAGAGGAAGTGGTAGAAAATGTGCAACGTTTTACAGAAGAAGGTTATCGCCACGTGCGTATCCAGTTAGGCGGATACGGAGCCGCCCAAATGCTGGGTGGATACGGTAATACCGTGGATCAAACTCCTGATTTCAAAAAGGCAGGCTTCGGAGCGGAAGATGATAATTACATGAATCCGTATCTGTACATGAAATCGGTACCCAAACTGTTTGAAGGGGTACGAAAGGAATGTGGCGAAGTGGTAGAGCTACTGCACGATGTGCACGAAAGATTGCAACCATTAGACGCAATTAATCTGGTGAAATCGCTGGAAGAATACCGGCCTTTCTTTATCGAAGACCCCTTTTCACCTGAGAATATTGGTTACTTCCCCATGCTACGCCAGCAAACCACTGTACCTGTTGCCATGGGTGAACTCTATAACAGTCCACACGAGTGGGTAAAACCGATGACCGAACGACTGTTTGACTTTATCCGGATTCATATTTCGCAGATTGGAGGTATAACTCCTGCCGTGAAGGTAGCCCGTTTGGGTGAGTGGTTTAACGTGAAAACTGCTTGGCACGGTCCAGGTGACGTTTCTCCGGTAGGTCATGCGGCCAATGCCCATATTGACTTAGCAGTTTGGAACTTTGGTATTCAGGAAGCTGTGAATTTTTCCGATACGCTACGAGAAATCTTCCCCGGTGCACCAACCATGAAAGATGGCTATATGTACGTTAATGAAGTTCCGGGACTGGGAGTTGATGTGAACGAAGAAGTAGCTCTAAAGTATCCGTTTCCCGAGAAATATGATTACAACTGGACCCAGCTACGCAAAGGAGACGGTACTCCGGTACGCCCCTAGCCTAGCGCTATCGCTTTTGAGAAGCCGTTACTTTAAGTTCTTCTACCAGATTACGCTCGGTTTGAAGCTCCCGGCGTAAACGGCGCTCTTTTTCTAACGATGTCTTCCGGAATTCCTCCAGTTCGTGCTGGAGCTTTCGGTAATCTTTACGGGTTTTAGAAGTTACGTTCTGGCTACTACGGTACTGATAGACTGCTCCGGCTAACAGCAGTGTTAATATGAGCACGGCAATCCAGAAGAAATTCAGAAATCCTGACTTTGGGAAATCAATACCTAGTACTGAAATGTGAGTGCTATCGTGATCGCTAGCCGCAATAATGGCATCCTTTTCCCGCACGCTAGCATTCACCGAATTCAAGTCTGCTTCCTGAGTTGCTACCCTCTCTTGGGTTTGCTGCAAATCCTGACGAACATTCTTTAAAGAATCTTGGGCGTTCTTCCAAAATCGGTTCAATCGGTTAAGACTTACTACTCGGTATTCATTACCCGACTTCGATGTTACTGAATTAGACTCTTGTACCATCTCCCCAAACTGCTGGGGTAAGGGCTGATTATTAGAGTTGCTGTTTTCCTGCTGGGCTACAGCCGGACCATTGATAAAAAACATGATCCCAAAAAAAGAAATAGCAATAAAAGTGGTGCGTAGGTTAAGTGTTTTCATAGCAGATACTTGCGGTTAATCAATTACGCTAGTAGCAAGGCTACAAAGGTAGCGTAAGTCCTATCAATTCAAAAAAACAGCCTAGTGTATTCGTAGGTTCAATTGATTGGGGCAAAGTTAACAAAAATTGTACATTTTAAGCATTCTCCCTCCTTAGATATATCCACTTTGGTATAAGAAACACTAGAGAATCTTGAAATGTAAGCGGTATATATTCTTATTCACAACGCTAGTGATAATATTATATTTCTGCTCACGTTTCTGCGTATTTTGGTCAGCAGCGTCGGAGTACGTATTTTCGTTGGCCTAAACCTGTGTTATGATTAGTGTCCCGAAACGTCTTCTTGGAGCGAGCTTTACAACGTTGCTAGTACAATCTCCTGAAGCTATACTCTTACGAAAAGTGTTAGAAGACTCAATGGATGGTCGACAAAGCTACCTGTCTAAGCACGTGATCACTACAGTGATGCAGGGCGAACAGTCTATTCAAGATGACGGAGGGAATACAATAAGAATACAAGCTGGACAGTCGGCAGTGATACGGCGAGGACTATACACCGTAAACGATTTCATTTCTACCGACGGTAGATTTGAAGCGTACTTACTATTTTTTGAAGATAGTCTGCTAAGTAGCTCTGGACTGGTGAATGGCTTAACCCCGCTGCCGGAGAATTCAACGGTTCAGCCCTGGGGAAAATTTCTAACCCCACCGCCAGTTCGGTTGTTCTGGCAGTCGCTGCTACCGTGGTTGCGCGAGATTCCAAACCTCACTCCAATTTTACAAAATATCAAAATTCAGGAGTTTTTTGCGCTATTAGCTACCAATCGTTCGGCGACACTAGTGGCCGAAATAACCCGAGCAGAGAACAGACCCCAACAGAATATTCGCCAATTTATGGCGGATCATTACGATAAGCCACTCTCTATCGCCGACTATGCCTACCTAACGGGGCGGAGTGAGTCTACTTTTCGCCGAGAATTTAAAGTAAAGTTCGGAACCACCCCGCGCCAGTGGATTATCCGCCAGCGGATGGAAAAAGCCAATGATCTACTACAGGCTACTCAGCACGACGTAACGCAGATTGCCTTTCGTGTAGGCTACGAAAATGTATCGCACTTCATTAGTGAGTACAAAAAGCAGTTTGGCCATACCCCTAAACAACAGATTAAGCAAAACACCTTGGCCGTACGCTAAGTCCTGACTGAAATCCGGTATTCTGCCCGATACCCCGCAGTTTTCTGAAATTGCTTGAGCTACCTTTACTTCATTACATTATCAATTATCCCCCCGGAACAAATCCGGGATTAATTTTCAATTTTTAATTATGCACGTAGCTTTTATCGGATTAGGAATTATGGGTAGCCGTATGGCTTCCAACCTACTAAAAAATGACGTTGAACTCTCGGTTTACAACCGCTCGCCAGAGTCAGTACAAGCACTGGTTTCGCAGGGGGCTACCGGAGCCAACTCATCAACCGAAGCGGTAGCCGATGCGGATGTAGTGATTACTATGCTATCGTCTCCGAAAGTAGTTAGCCAAGTAATGCTAGAAAACGACGGTGGCTTGACCGCAATGAAGAAAGATGCTCTCTGGATTGACTGCTCTACAGTAAATCCTTCCTTTTCAGTTCGGGCGGGACAAATGGCGGATGCTCGCGGAGTACGGTTTATGGATGCCCCAGTAGCTGGATCAAAACCGCAGGCGGAGCACGCTGAGTTAGTATTTTTCGTTGGGGGTGAAATATCAGACCTATCAGAAGTAGAAAGTCTCCTTCAATTGATGAGCAAAAAAGTGATTCACGTAGGCGAAGTGGGTAAAGGAGCTTCGTTTAAGATGCTAGTGAACGCTATGCTCGCCCAGTCGATGATTTTATTTTCCGAAACGCTACTGTTAGGCGAAAAGATGGGATTGAGCCAGGATTTTTTACTAAATACCATGCCTGGTTTGCCGGTAGTTGCGCCCTTCGTTCAGGCTAAAACTGATATGATTCGTTCGGGAAATTACGAAGTGCAGTTTCCACTGGAACTGATGCATAAAGATTTGCATCTGGCGGCTCTTACCGCTTACGAGCATCAACAACCGTTGTATCTAGCGAACTTGGCCAAAGAACTGTATGCCCACGCCAGCCAGAGCGGATTAGGACGTGCTGATTTCGCCGCAATCCATCAGTTCTTAGGTGAAAAGAAGTAGGAGCCCAACCTTTTGGTCGCTAAGTGGGTCTATAATGAAAAGAGAATCTATGTATCGGTTACGTATCCTAATATCATTATCGGTTTTATTACTGCTGCTGTCAAGTTGCGAAAATTGTGATGACCAAGATTTCGTTCAAGAGGGTGTAACCACCAAGGTGATTGGGGAAACAGTGGTGATTGAGAATAACCACGAAAAGCCAATTTCATACTTTGCAATAGAGTACGAAACAGATCAACTCACTAACTGGGCGGCTCGATCAGGACCAGAAAACACTATTGCTAATGGCAGTAGTAAAGTTGTTCTGTGGGAGGAAATTATGTCGGACGGTTCACCTCAAAGAGAAGATCGGATTATTATCTACTGGTGGGTGGCTGAGTCAGAGTTCATAACTTCAGCAGTTATGAATCAAAATATCGTTGTTTTATAGAATGGCAAGACTTCAGAAGTTTTCCAGGTGCTTGTTTAATCGCAGCGGATAGTTTTTTCACTTCCGAAATTTGGTCTATCTGGTAATTGAATTAGATAAATTCATAAATATCTTTCTCCAAATTGATGCTCTCGGCTAATACTTTGATAGAAGCACTGATGATAATCTCTCCCAGGGCGTGCTGGTAGGCTTGCTAAAAGTGGATTAGGTCGCTCATATTTTTCTGCAACTCCTCAGTTTTTGAGTGAAAAGAAATAACAACCCAACCTTTTGGTAATCCACAGTGTCTGTAGTTAAAAGAAACCTATGCACTTTTTGCGATACTTTGGATTACTGATTAGTTTACTTATACTGCTAACCCAATGCAATGATTCTGATGATGGCATCTTCACCCAGGCAGGGGTCACGACCAAAGTAGTTGACGAAACGGTGGTGATTGAAAATAATCATGGAAAACCGATCTCTTACTTTGCCGTGGAAGAAGAGACATCATATTTGATTGATTGGGGGCCCTCTTCTCGGGAAGAAAATACTATTGCTAACGGAGATAGCAAAGCAGTTCCGTGGGATGATATCATGTCAGACGGTTTACTACGTGAGGGTGATCGGATTATTATCTACTGGTGGGTAGCTCAGGATAGCTTATCTGCTTCGGTAGAAATCAAACAAAATATTGTGGTTCTTTAAATCAGGAGCCGATACATCTGGACAACTTCTTCTATTTGGTCACTGAGCTTATGAAATCGGAGATGCCTTGCTCTAAATCCCCACCCTTAGCAAGCACTTTAATAAAGGCACTACCAATAATGGCTCCCTGGGCGTACTGGCAAGCCTGATTGAATGTTTTGTGGTTAGAAATTCCGAAGCCAATCAGCTGCGGGTGGCGTAGCTGCATGGCCTGAATACGGTTGAAGTAAGTAATCTGCTGCTCAGTAATATCTCCCTTCGCCCCGGTGACACTGGCCGACGATACCATGTAAATAAATCCATGCGAGTGCTCATCGATCAAATGAATACGCTCTTCGGACGTTTGGGGAGTGATTAGGAAAATATTGTATAACCCGTAGGATTCAAACAATTCTTTGTATTCATCCAAATAGGCTTGCATCGGTAAGTCCGGGATAATGAGCGCATCTACTCCAATCTGCTGACACTGCTTACAAAAGTTTTCCACCCCGTACTGAATCACTGGATTCAAGTAGCCCATCAGAATCAGGGGAATATCTACTTTCTCTCGGATACCTTGCAATTGTTTCAGCAGCACCTTAATACTCATGCCACTGTCTAGTGCTCGCTGACTGCTATCCTGAATAGTCGGCCCATCAGCCAGCGGATCGGAGTAGGGCATTCCGATCTCAATTAAATCCGCTCCGGCCTGCTGTAAATATTCAGCAACCCGAACCGTATCATCCAATTGAGGGAATCCGGCGGTGTAGTAAACGGATAAAATATTCCCTTTTTTTTGCTGAAAAAGCTGATCTATTCGGTGGGTAGTTTGGGTCATAATTAGCAATGTACAATGTGCAGTTAAGAATTAGCGAAAACGCGCATCAATCGCTCGGGCAAAGCGGTAAGGCGATTCGGCATTGGTGCGAAAATACAACGAAGGTTCGATCAATTCTACTTCCATCAGCGCAAATTCTTTGGTTGGCAAGCGAACCAAGTCAATGCGGGCGTACAGGGGATGGTAGGGAATAGCGTCGTAAATCTGCTGGGCGATCTGTCTTAGTTCCGTCGTAGGCTGGGTGGATTGAATACGTCCACCGTGTTCTTCCTGCACCCGAAAATCATTAGGTTTAGGAATTTTGACAATAGCGTGGCTGTACTCACCGCCAAAGAAGAACAGCGAATACTCACCTTCGGCTAAAATTGCCGACACAAACGGTTGTACCATGAACGAACGCTCCCGGAATGTTTCAGCTACTGTTTCCCATACTTCTTCGCTGGTTTGCTTAGAAATCCAGAAGGTATCATCCGCATTGGCACTGATCGTGGGTTTAATAATCAATTCGGGAGTATTCCACTCCTGCCACCACTTTTCAACCACATCGCGCTGAAATGTAGTGGCCCACTGCGTAGGCACAATGCTGATACCCCGCTTTTCCAGATTACGTAAATAGGTCTTTTCAATGTTCCACTGCACCACATCCAGGCCATTTTCTAGCGGCACACCGGAAGATTCAATCCGACTTAGCGCCTCCAAAAATGCCTGAGGTTCTTGCTGATAATCCCAGGGGGTGCGGATAATTACGGCATCGTAGTCGTTCCAGTTCGTATCGGTGCTGCGCCAAGAAACGGAGTGAACTTGCCAGCCTAACTGTGCCAAAGGTTCGTAAAAAAGCGCATCATCACTTACGAAGCCTTCTAGGCTATCCATTGTAAGGAAAACGCAATTTCGCATTATTGTCCCTTTTGATCTTCTGTAAACTTCTGACAGGCTGAGGCTAACCTTCTTTCGGCGATGGCTACGTAGTCGGTATCTTTCTCAAACCCGATAAATCTGCGATAATTATTTACACAAGCTACACCAGTGCTTCCGCTACCGGTAAATGGATCAAGCACCGTACTTTTTTCGTGAGTGATTAACTTGATTAAATGCTCCATTAGGTCTACTGGCTTTTTAGTGGGGTGATAATTGTATTCTTCAGCGTGCTGACGCACCTTGGGTACCAGAAAGAATTTATCGTAGCCATCTTCAATGGGGAAAGTGCGAAGTACGTTGCCAGTTACTCTACCTTTTGGATGAGGGTTATGACCAACCTTGCCTTCGCCTTCTTCGTAGGGCATACGCGTATCTTCCAGATTTAACGCTCCGGTACCGTGCTCCAGCATATTTTGGGCAACATTCACTCCTTTGGGTAGCGGTTTCTGCACCATGATGATTGGCTCGTAGCAAGGCTTGATTCCCATGCCCCAGCCCTGGTAGTATTTTCCTTCTTCACTAGCCGGTTCACAACGATATTTCTTTTTACCTGCGTAGCGGTCCGCCGCGCGGTAATTATCAGCTCCTCCCTTTTTATAGCCTTGCACATAATTGTAAGTACCCACTTTAGTACTTTCTACTTCCAGTTCTTTATCAATATCCAACCCTACATCACGACTCTTCGGCATACCATTTAGAAAAGCCCACATCAGTACGTCCTTAATACGAAAACCCGATTTCTCTAAATCCAGCATTAAATGATGCATCAAACGAATGGAAGAAAAAACTAGCGCATAACCACCAGGCTTCAAAGCTCGGCAGCAATCTTGCCAAATCTTACGCTTAGGTAGAGCCTTATCCCATTCATGCGCCTGAAACCCAATACCGTAGGGTGGATCGGTAATTATTGCATCGATACTTTTATCGGCAATACTCTCTAATCCGTAGCTGCTTTGATTATAGATTTGGTAGGAAGGTTGATTGGTGGAGATTTGAGAGGGAACCGAGTCAGACTTTTCTGCCATACTAACACTACAGTTTATTTGGTTTAGTACTATTGCCTACAATTTACGCCATTTGTAGCTAATTTAATTTCTTCCGGAAGATTATCTTATTTTCTCCTTCTTGATAAAAATCCCGGATAACCGCTTCCCACTTGTAACCACACTTATCGTAAAACTTGCGGGTAAGTTCAAACTCTGGCAGACCAGAAGTTTCTACCAGTGATATCCTATGCCATCGTCTTGAAGGTATTGTTCGATATAGTTCACTATCTTGGTTTCAACCCCTTTGCCCTGCTGATTTTTGTGGATTGTAATTAGGTACAGATTGTAAGTGTCCTCAATCATTTTTTCGGGGACACACTAGGCTACAGCAATCGGAATACCTTCATAATTTTTCGTTAACCAAATATCTTCCAACAACGGATTGTCAAAATAGTCAGCAATCATAGCATCTAGCAGATTTGAGGGTAATAGCTCACTTGAGTCTATTACCGCTTTCAAACCCGGAAGGTCCGCTAAACTTTTCTAATTGAGTTCATTCTAAGTATTTGAATGCCTTTACTCAGAACAAATTCTTGCCTTCCAACCACTAAATAGTATACCACGGCAGTTGTTAGGCATTTACCTGATCGCGATAACCATCTCTTCCTATAACTTCCATAGCCGGTTCATAGCCTTCTGATGCTGAACGATGTACCGCAATATAGGTAATCATGATTCCGTAGATCACCTTACTGGTCACATCAGCCACGGTAAACAATAATTGACGAGTGACTACCCCCTCGGCTCCGGTAGCAAGATAGGGGATCAGGTAAGCTATAGGATATAGTGTCCAGGCAAAGAGAATTACGACAAATACGGTCATAATGGTATTGTTGGTAGGGGCCGGCATAGAATGTCGTAATTTTCCTACTCGCATTCCTACAATGTATAATAACACTACAAAAAACACAGTACTAATCGCTCCCCAGATCATCAGTTGACTAATATCACTTACTTCGTAAAGTTGACCTATGTATCCGGTAATGATCATGCCCCAGGCCGCTAATATAAGCTTAGCAGCATCTTTAAAAATCTGCTGTCGCCCGATACCCAATACAATTAGCAACTGCACTAGTAAGCAAGGAATGGTGACCATCCAGTTAACGTACCTAAATCCATTGCTAAAAGTCAACTGCTGAAGTTCGTACAGTTCAGTACTAGCATTGTAGGCAAAGGCTTCAGTCCACAACTGAGCTTGACTGAACAGAATAAGACCAGCACTCACCATTACGACGCAAGATAGGGCCGTGGCAATCCGATACCTCGGAGATACAAACCGGCTAACAATCAAGAAAAAAACCAGCGCGGCTATGTGTGCTCCTACTCCCATTGTCAGTAAGTGGTCTATTGCCTCAAACTGACTCGCAGTGTAGCTGTATATGTTTTCAATATTATTCATAGAAACAGGTTAAAAAGGTGAAAACGGAGAAAATAAAAATGTTTAACCAGAATAACCGCTACGAAACAATTCTGTTTAGTTTATACCGAAACTACTAGGCATACAGGTGATTAGGAATACACTTTAGAGTTACCTAAAAATTACTTCGCGTGCCTAGTACTTTCCCCACCGAATATAGGTTTCCAGATCCTTATCGCCTCTCCCGGATAGGTTGATGATGACTATATCACTGGATTTTAGGTCCATTTGGGCTAGTACGCTGATGGCGTGGGCAGTTTCAATAGCGGGAATAATTCCTTCCAATCGGCTCAGCTGAATACCCGCCTGCATGGCTTCATCGTCGGTTACGCTGTAGAAGGTGGCTCGTCCACTGTCGAACAGGTGCGCGTGCAGCGGGCCAATACCCGGATAATCTAGTCCGGCGGAGATAGAATGAGGTTCTATTACTTGCCCATCTTCGGTTTGCATGACTAAGGAGCGGCTGCCGTGCAAAATACCCGCTTTACCCAGTGCCGTAGTAGCCGCCGACCTTCCCGAAGTAACTCCCAGTCCACCGGCTTCCACCGCAATTAGTTGCACGTTGGGGCGGTCTAAGTAATGATAGTACGCTCCGGCTGCGTTGCTGCCGCCCCCTACACAAGCTACTACGTAGTCGGGGTCTTCCGAGCCGGTTTTTTCCTGAAGCTGCCACTTCGTCTCTTCACTGATCACGGACTGAAAGCGCGTAACCATATCGGGGTAGGGATGTGGCCCCACCACGGAACCAATAATGTAGTGACTATCGATGGGATGGTTGATCCAGTGGCGCATCGCTTCGTTGGTGGCATCTTTTAGTGTCTTGCTACCGCTGTGGGCCGGAATGACTTCCGCCCCCAGAATCCGCATGCGCTCAACGTTGGGCTTTTGCCGCTCGGTATCCAAGGCACCCATAAAGACCTTGCACTCCATACCCATGAGTGCGCAGACGGTAGCCGTGGCTACCCCGTGCTGTCCCGCTCCGGTTTCGGCGATGATGTATTTTTTGTTCAGCCGCTTCGCCAGCAAAATCTGCCCAATCGTATTGTTTACTTTGTGGGCACCCGTGTGGCACAGGTCTTCCCGCTTCAAGTAAACGTTAGCGCCGTACTGCTGCGAGAGTCGCTCGGCGTGGTAGAGCGGCGTGGGTCGCCCTACGTAATCCTTTAGTAGTTGCTGAAACTCTTGCCGAAAGTCCTCGCTTTGCGTAATCGCCAAATAATTCTCCCGCAGCTCCTGGATATTCGGATGCAGCATTTCAGGAATAAAGGCTCCGCCAAACTGTCCGTAGTAGCCATTATCGTTTACCTGAAATGATATTTGCGGTTTCTCTTGTACCTCGCTCATAATTCTTGCTGGTTAAGCCGGGAAAGTTACAAAAACAGTTTTATAATGAGTAATGATTAATGAACAGTAGCAAAAGATTAATCATTCATCATAAGCGTTCTGAAGTTTTCCGTACTTTGTCGTTAAAGTTCTACCATGCCCGACCAACCACTTTACGTATTAGCGATGCTTTGCCTTAGTGTACTCATTTGCGAGTATCTGGTACGCACTACCTTTCTTAAGCACCTAAGTACTGCTCTGCTGGTTATACTCTTTGTTGCACTACTGGCGAATTTAGGTATCGTGCCCTCGGCATCACAAGGGTCGGTGGTCTACAATGGCATTTTTGCTTACTTAGCTCCGCTTTCTATCTTTTTTTTACTGTTAGATGTCAATCTAGCCAGCGTTCGCCGGGCCGGGAAACCCATGCTAATCTTGTTCGGAGTAGGTATTATCGGCACGGTAGTAGGGGTCTTGACCGGAATGTACCTGATTGATGGTCCGGCGCAATTTGGTGATCTGTACCCAGCCATTAGCGGGATGTTTGTTGGCACGTATACCGGGGGCAGCGTGAACTTTAATGCCGTAGCGATTCACTATAATATGATGGAAGAAGGAGTGCTGTACGCAGGGATGACCGCCGTGGATAATATTATTACCGCTCTTTGGATGGTAGTTACCCTGCTAGTACCTACGTTGTTTCGCCGGGGATTGAAAAAAGCACCTACTTTGGCTGCCGCTCAGGTGGTGGAAGAGGAACACTCCGAACGAGATAAAGAGTTGGTCAGTGTATTTTCGCTGAGTATATTACTCAGCTTAGGGTTGTTTAGCTTGCTGATTTCCAATCTGCTCGCTGAATGGTTAGCAACTATGGGAATTACTATTCCCTCTATTCTTATCTTAACCACCATCGCCCTGTTACTAGCTCAGATTCCGGCATTCCATCAGTTACCCGGCGGACACGTATTGGGTTTGTTCAGCGTTTATCTGTTTCTAGCGGTCATTGGCGCGTACTGCGAATTTGCGGCGCTTAGCCAGATCGGAGACCTAGCGTGGCGACTGTTGGTATTAGTACTTACTATTGTACTGATGCACGGACTATTTACCTTCGGAGCTGCCGCCGTCGGAAAATTAGATTGGGATGTAGCCGCGGTCGCTTCTCAGGCTAATATTGGTGGTTCTTCATCCGCACTGGCATTAGCGAAGAGTCTGAACCGAATGGATTTATACTTACCAGGAATCCTGGTTGGGGCGTTAGGCAACGGAGTGGGCACCTACCTTGGTTTTCTAATTGCCGGGTGGTTAGCGTAAGAGCATAATTAATTATATCCCTACAAACAATCTATCGGATCTATGTCGTTTACGCTATGATTAACACTTAATATATGTCATCTTCTGCAAGATTTCTGATCAGTCTTACTTGTCTTTTCTTTTGCTGGTCGTACCCCATCTTCTCTCAACCCGGCCCGGCTCTGGTGCCAGTAATAGAAGGCAACTGGTGGACGGTGGCAGGAAACCCCGACTTGGGTGAGCTTACTTCCGATAAGCAGCAACCGGTGGATTTTGGTATCTGGCAAGCCGCCGATAGCACTTGGCAACTGTGGTCGTGTATTCGGAAGACGAAAGCACCCGGTAGAACCCGCCTGTTTCATCGCTGGCAAGCGGCGAACTTGACTGACCGCGACTGGACGCCAATGGGAGTGGCGATGCAGGCCAATACCACCTTAGGTGAAGAACCCGGCGGGATGCAAGCCCCCTACGTGACCCCAATCGATAATATCTACCACATGTTTTACGGCGACTGGAACCGTATCTGCTTAGCCACTAGCTTTGACGGTGTCACCTTTGAACGAGAACTACGCGATGGCTCTCCCGCCCTGTTCGGCGACCCGGCTGAAACGAATACCCGCGACGCGATGGTGCTGCACGAAAATGATACATTTTATGTCTATTACACCGCTCATCCTGATCAAATCGGAGCGGTTTATCTGCGTACTTCTACTGATCTGAAGAACTGGAGCGAGTCAACGAAAGTGGCCTACGGCGGGCAGGCCGGAGGTGATAAATTTTGGTTAGCCGAGTGCCCCTTCGTAGTAAAGCACCCCTCGGGCTACTACTACCTATTTCGCACCCAATCCTACGGAAAGGTGGTAGATGGCGTTACAGAAAGTGTACCCAAGACCAGCGTATACCGTTCTAAAAATTTGTACGACTTTGGAGTAGATGACGACCAGTATTTTGTAGGTACGTTACCCGTAGCGGCTCCCGAAATCTTTCAACACGAAGGACAGTGGTACATTGCCACCCTACTACCCGATTTGCAGGGTATCCGTATTGCTGAACTTGGTTGGGCAACGCAACCGTAGTAAAACCACCGTGCAATTGTTGATTGAACTATTAGTCTTATCTTACTCAAAGTCTTAACCTACTACACCACAACTCAATCGGTGCTAAATACATTGTAAAGTAAGTTTTTTCAACTAGATTTCATCTTTGCGAACGGAACGTAGTGCAGTGAACAGGGCCGCCTGGTGGCAATCTTCTGCTGAGAGGATTGCTTCTTTACCGCGCCCCAATAGCTTCGCTCATCGTAACGATGGTTTCTTGATAACTATAACTTATTCACTTTACAGTGTACTAAGATCAAAGATAAAATTTTGATATAGTGTATGTACCCTGATTACCTTGTTGTTGCGATTTACATAATCATTGTAGTGGGAGTGTCCATCTACAATCGCTCTGGATCGCTCAGCGATATGTTTGTATCTAAAAAGCTGATTCCGTGGTGGTTAGCTTCGGCTTCGCTGCTCATGTTCTGGTGGAATCCCGCTTACGACATGATGATAATGGGAGTGCTGGCCGACAAAGGCTACAGCGGCACCTGGGTTTTGCATAGCAAGCTGCTATTGGCGGGTATCGCCCCCATCGTTTTTGCCCCGTTGTGGGCCAAACTGCGCTTTATGACGGATAACCAGTTTATCCTATTTCGCTTCTCCGGGCGAGGGGCCACAATTTTGCATCAGTTTCGGGCCGTCTACGTGGGCTTCTTTGTGGTTATCTTCCTGGTGAGCTTCGGCATGATCGGGCTAAACAAACTGTGGCAGTTGCTACTGGATGTAGGCTACGAACAGGCTCAAGGGCTGACCTTTCTGCTACTGGCAATCGCTATTACGAAGAATGCATTTAAGCAAAAAGTACGTACCGATGCCATCAACGCCGTACTGTACTTAATCACCCCGCTCGTTGGCTGCGTATTCATTCTGCAAGAATTCGGCGGAGTAAACCAGGTTTTGGCAAGGTTACAAGCTGAATTTCCCGAGAAGGTGGCACTCGTACCCAATGCCTCCTCGGTGATGGGCGGGGAGAGTCTATCTAATTTCCTGGTGTTCGTGCTGGTGCAGTGGTGGTCGGTGAATATTCTGGACAGCTCGGGCATTGAGGCCCAACGCTACATGAGTACCCGCAACGGCTGGGCTGCTTTTCGGGCCGCATTTTTACCAGTACTGGTGATTGCAGTAATGAGCATATTTGTCGGACTGATTCAGGATGCGCTGCTGTTGCAGCACCTCACCCAAAGTACGGCGGCGGATACTGAAGCAATGTACTTAGAAAGCTTTATCACTTATTTGCCTCCGGGCTTTCGGGCGTTGGCCGTACTGGCATTTCTGATGGGGTTCGTCTCTACGATTGAAGCGTTTCTGAACTGGGGGGCATCTTTGTTAGTGGTAGATACCTACCGAACCTACTGGCAACCCCAGCGTACCGACGCCCAC
>NZ_JBARYM010000849.1:0-3878 GCF_049647865.1 Tunicatimonas sp.
AACGTAATTTCATTAGGAGGTGTAGCTCCACCCGAAGCTGAAAGCGTACCTATTACCGTGCCTACATCTTGCCCTTCAACAATCGTTTGTCCATCTAGCTCCACTAAGGTGGGAGGCTCGGCTACATCAGTAACGATAACAGTAAATGTTTCACTGACCGTTCCTCCCGGAAATACACTAGTAGCTTCTACTACAACCTGATATTCCGGCGGAAACCGCTCCTCAAAATTCAGTGGTTGAGATGTAAGCAGCTTATCACCGCTGATTTGAAAGTTGTCATTATCAGCCTGCCCAGTTGGGAGCGAGTAACTCGGAGCGAGAACAAAGCCTTGGAAAGAAAGCGTCCCTACTTCGGCGCCATCCTGATTCTCCGGCACCGTATTTCCGGTAAGAGTAAGATCAGATGCCTGAGGAGCTTCTATATTGATCGTAAAATCTTGTTGTTCACTGGTATTAACGTTAGATCCGTTAAAAGCACCATCATCTTGCAAAGTGACTAATACTTCGGCGCTTCCTGCCTGATTTTCAGCCACTTGGTAGGTAAGCGTACCGTCTGGACTAATATTGGGCTGTTCCGAAAACAGCTCCTGATTATCAGCAGTTACGGTAAAGTTTACCGTTTGCCCATTTTCATCGGTAGCTTCAGCAGGGCCAGGTGCGATGTTGGTGGCAAAATTCGGTACAGTTTGTCTTTCGCTGTTCGCCGCAACCGTTACCTCGTCGCCAGTAAGTGCAAAAATAGGTGCGTCGTTGACCGCGGCTACTTCAAATCTTAAAGTTTGCTCGTAGGTTTGTCGGGTGATATTATCAGTAGCTCGTACAGTAAGGTTAGCGTCACCATTGCTATTCGGCCTTGACTCAAACAAATAAACACCATTAGGATTGTCGGCGGTTAAAGTAGCAAAATCAAGCGTAAGTGGGTCAATACTAAAGCTCACATCTTGACTATTATCCGCTAGTTGAGCCTCAACGCGTTGTTGTCCACTAAAATCTTCGTCTACTATAACCGAAATAGGTGACAGGATGAATTCGGGAACCGGTGCCTCGGTTACTTCTATTAATATCGCATCACTCGTCGTTTTCTCACCATCGTTATCAGTCACTGTTAAAGTAGTCGAGTAGGTACCTACCTCAGTGAAGGTATGCGATGGAGAAGCAATAGTACTTGTTTCACCATCTCCAAAATTCCATAGATAGCTTTCAATTGTTCCGTCACCATCTTCAGACCCCTCACTACTAAAAGTAACTTCCAACGGAGCTGTACCACTAGTTGTATTAGCACTCGCCGCGGCCATAGGAACTACATTCTGTGGTTCATCTACGTAGATCATTACGGCATCGCTAGCGGTAGCCATATCATTATCCTCAACTACTAAAACGATTAAATGCTCCCCTATTGGTAGTGGAACGGTAACAGTTGATTCTTCACTCGTAACTAAAAGAGTACCGTTTTCAACGTCTTCTCTCCAATCATAACGAATTATTGTACCATCTTCATCTTCAGATTTTGATCCATCTAACGTAACATTGGCAAAACCATCTTCATCAGCTTCAACTCGCTGATCGTCTCCAGCATTGGCAGTTGGGGGAGCATTCACAGCAATAGTTACACTCGCACTGGCAGTTGCCAGATCGTCATCGGTCACCGTTAGCGTAGCTGTAAACTCACCAGGATCATCGTAAGTATAGGTTGGCGAAGCATCTTCACTACTATTACCATCCCCAAAATCCCAACTAAAGGTAATTGACCCGTCTTCATCTTCCGACCCGTCACTGCTGAAAGCAACTTCCAAGGGGGCGGTACCACTTACTGGGGTAGCAGTAGCTACTGCCACCGGAGCTTGATTCTGACTACTTACAATAATTTCAACTGAATCTTTCGCGGAAGCATTAAATTCATCGGTCACCGTTAACATTGCCAAATAGGTGCCTGAGGTTGTATAAGTATGAGAAGGAGACTCTTCAGTACTAGTTCCCCCATCGCCAAAACTCCATTCGTAGCTCGCTACAGGCTCGCCATTGTTGGTAGATCCTTCGCTACTGAATGCAATTGTTAAAGGGGCCTCCCCATTAGTAATATCGGAACTAGCAACTGCGGTAGGTGGTTGGTTGACAATAACACTAACTTCGTCAGTACTATCTTCTCCCTCCTCATCAAATACGGTAAGGATTACATTGTAGGTACCTACCGCTATTTGTTGTAGTATGATTGCCTGATCAGTATCCGCCAGTATTGTCTCATCAGGCAAAGTCCATAAGTAGCGAACGATACCTTTGTCATCAGTAGAAGCTGAAGCATCTAAAGTCACTTCCTCGCTACCATTTCTATCAGTATCGGTAACTAATATGTCCGTTCCGGCACTAGCAACCGGGGGAATATTTTCAGCTTCGTCTATCACGTCAATAACAAACGTAGTATCACGAGTACCACCTTCCGCATTGGCTGCACTCACGCGGATAGAATAGCTGTCTTGATTCTCGTAGTCTAAGACCTGAGCAGTTTGTAATTCACTACCGCTAAGCTGATTTAAAATACTGAATGCATCGTTTCCATCGCTTCCTTCTCCAGCTACTAATGAATACGTAACACCAGCGTCAACCGGAATAAAGTTGCCTACGGTACTGCCAATTGGCTGACTTTCGGCGATGCTCTTATTGTCCAGTTCAAACGCTGCTGGCAATTCCAACACATTAGTCAGCGTAATAGTAAAAGTTTTAGGATCAGAATCACCATCCCCCTGAGCTACCACTTCAATTACATAGATTTCAGGATCTTCCTCAAAATCAAACTCCCGATTAGTCTGTAACTCCTTGCCTACAATAGAAAATTCATCCCCGCCAGCCACCAAATCAAAGATAATATCCTCGGGGTCTACGGTTCCGCTCGATGCAGCAAGTGTTCCTATCACCATTCCAACTGGTTGATTCTCCTCAAAAGTGGAATCAGTAAGGGTAATATTACTAGGCGGCTCTTCTACATTTGTAACAGTAATAGTGAAAGTGCTATCTATACTGCCATCTCCGGTTGCTCGTATTGTTACGGGATAATCACCCGAAGCAAGGTCTTCAAAGTCATCTTCAACCTTCAGCACATTGTCTTCCAGTTCAAATAAGTCATCTTCTCCAACCAGACTAAATTCAATTGGTACCGGAGCACCTCCCGTAACTGATAAAATTCCCACCTCGGTATCTTCCTCCGCCCCCTGCTCTACGGTGCTATTGGACAAGATTATTTCAGTAGGCGGCTCTTCTTCATTAAGTACATCAATAGCAAATGTGCGCTCTTCTAAAATAGTACCTGCGAGTGAAGCTCTAACTCGAATGTTGTACGCAGCCTGCTCTTCGAAATCAAACCCCTGCCTGGGTGTAGCCTGAAGCTGACTGTTAATTTCTTTCTTTCTAATAAAGAAGAAACCGTTTCCCTCGCTACCTTCCCCATCCACTAACTCGTAATCAATCAAATTCCCCTGATCATCTATGAAATCACCAACTCCTACATTACCCGAACCTTCGGGTATAGAGTTTTCGCGTATTTCTGTAGACCCCAGTTCAATTTCGAATTGAGCACTTGCAGGGTTAAAAATAGCCAAGACTGATGACTCCAATAAAAGAGTACACAGCAGCATAAATATTATTCTAAACCACCAAGGAGGATTAAGTTTCAAACTTTAGTTATTTATAAAATTATAAAAAAAATATAATTATTCATATTTCAAATATACGTAAAGTATTATTAAAATAACAAAAAAATAAGCGGAATCTCTATAATATTTAACTTGGGGTAAACGCTCATTTTACTAGATTTGAGCAATTTTTGTGCAAAAAAAATATAAAATAGTTATAATAGCCTAATTACTAACAGATAATAAACGACATAG
>NZ_JBARYM010000850.1:0-2364 GCF_049647865.1 Tunicatimonas sp.
GGATGATTGGTGAACTGAATTCCCAGTAGATCATACACTTCCCGCTCGTGCCAATCGGCTGATTTCCAAACGGATACTACGGATGGTACTTTCGGCATAGGTTCTCCAGTTTGGTTACGATCAACTACTATTTTTAGGGAAACTTGATGTTCGTAGGGAATAGAGTTGAGCGTATAAATCACTTCCATCGTTCCCGCATCGGGGCCATTGTCAATACCAGTTAGGCAAGACAGGTAATCAAAGTACAGCCCTTCGGTTTGATGAAGAAACTGACATGCTCCTAACAGCCTTTCTAGCTCAATTTGAATGATCGCGGGAGAGGCACTTTCTACTACTTCCACCACCGTGTCGGCACCAAACTCCTCTTCAATTCTCTGAGCTATTTCATGAACATTCATACTTCGGCTTTAGCGTTATTCTTATTAGCCATTAATTTCTCTAGCGCGGTAGGAGCCATCAATGACTCGTTGCGAATCTTTTCCTGAAGCTTGATGATTCCCCCAATTAATGCCTCGGGGCGAGGCGGACAACCCGGTACGTACACATCTACCGGAATAATTTTGTCAACACCTTTCACCACGTGGTAGCCGTGTTCCCAGTAGGGCCCACCGCAGTTAGAGCAGGAACCCATCGAGATTACGTAGCGGGGTTCCGCCATTTGTTCGTATAACCGCCGTACCCGGTCGCCCATCTTAAAAGTAACCGTTCCCGATACAATCAGCACATCCGACTGCCGGGGCGAGGGGCGAGGAAACACTCCAAAACGATCCAGATCAAAATTGGAAGCGTAGGTCGACATCATTTCAATGGCGCAGCAAGCTAACCCGAAGCCCATTGGCCACAGCGACGACAGCCGCGCCCAGTTGATTAAGTCATCTACTTTAGTAATGATAATGCCGCCCTGTCCAAACTGCTGGTCTAATAATCCTTTCATACGCTAGCTTTTGCCCTCAGAACTATATTTTTGGTTAATCTGCTCGTATAGTTTAACCGGAATTTTTGACTTGTAGTTGGATATTTCGGTTGTTGGTTTCACCCAATCCAGAAAACCCTTAGCCCAAACGTAAGCTAACCCCAAAGCTAATATCAATACGAAAATTACCATCTCTACTAAAGAGAACCAGCCCCAAGTACCGTCGGTTTGCTCAATCAGTTCCGGTTGCCCCATCACGGTGGCCCAGGGAAACAGAAAGACAATCTCCACGTCAAACAGAATAAAGACGAGCGCGACTACGTAGAAGCGCGGATTAAACTGGCCCCAGGCCGAACCCAGTGGATCTTCGCCTGATTCGTAGGTCGTTAATTTCTCCTTGTTGGGCCGACTAGGCCGAATAAGGCGAGCGACCACTAGTGTAATAAGCACGAAGGAAACGCCACCGATAATAAACAGTAGTATTACCCCAAATCCTGATAACTCCGTGTTTTGCATGCTCAATTTGAACTAAGTAATGGTAAAGATACAAATTCCGAATAGGGAAGCGAGTGCGTTGTTGGATTTATAGCTAACCAGATTACTTGATGCTTCTTCAATTTACTTTATCGCAATTTATGTTAGTTTATTTAGCCCGAAATTGATAATGCTTCACTTTTCATCCCCTATTTCTTTATCTTTGCTAACTATCATCCTACCCTATAGAATATGCATTCACCTATACGACTTCTTCTCTCATTACTAGGATTCTATTTATTACCGCTATTAGCGCTCGGTCAAGCTACTTACGAAACTGTGGGTATCATCGGAACTGCCACCACTAAAGGGTGGGACGAGTCTACTCCAATGGTACAGAACGAAGAAGATGAGCACCAGTGGGCACTGGAAGATTTTACCTTGAGCGCGGGCGAACTGAAGTTTCGGGCGAATGATAACTGGGATGTAAACTGGGGCGCGGAAGCATTTCCTAATGGAACCGGACGACAGGATGGCCCCAATATTCCTATTCCGGCGGGAGTGTACGACATATCGTTTAATGATACCAATGGCGAGTATCGCTTTGTATCCGCTTCCGACTCTACCGTAGCAATTGTAACTATATCTCCTGAATTGCCTACTGCTGATGAAGAAATTACAATTACCTATAATGCTGCTCAGGGGGTGTCGGGACTAGTAGATACTGAAAAAGTGTATATGCACTCGGGAGTAATCCTCTCCGGGGCTGATGGAATTAGCTGGGAGAATGTGGTAGGCAATTGGGGGCAGGACGATGGTGTTGGTCAGATGACCGCCGTAGCTGATGAGCCTAATCAGTGGCAAATAACGTTGCCAAATGTTCGCGCGTACTACGATTTGCCGGATGGAACGCCGGTGTTCCGGTTAGGCATCGTTTTCCGCAATGCCGACGGTACTCAAACCGGAAAATCGAGTGC
>NZ_JBARYM010000851.1:0-5727 GCF_049647865.1 Tunicatimonas sp.
CGAAATATGTACGTTGGTATTACGCTGGGCTGGTGGGGTAAAACCAGAAGTAATAGTGCTGACGATCTACATAAATATGGTCGCTGGGTGGGTGATCGCTACAAGAACAATAATAATATTATCTGGCTCACGCTGGGCGAAGCGGGAGGGCACGCCCGAAAGGATACAATTCCAGACGAAAAGTTGAACGCTCTGGTGCGAGGTATCCGAGAGGGCGATACCGGAGATAAGTTGCTTACGGTACACGCTGACTTTAAACGCAGCACCAGCATCTCGGACGATACTGATCTGTGTGATTTTAACAACTGGCAAACTAGCCAATGGTGTTGCCTGGATGATTTGCCCCGCCAAGATGAACGTACCTGGACAGTATGGGAAGCCATTACGTTTGACTACAACCAACGATACGATGGTAAACCGAAGCCCACCTTAGACTCAGAAGCTTGGTACGAGAATAATAAAGACTTCTGCGGAGCAGGCCCGTTCAATATGCGGCGCCGGGCGTACTTTACTATTTTTGCTGGAGCGTTCGGCCACTCCTACGGCGCGGGAGGAATCTGGGATGGCTTAGTTGAAGCAGATAGCTGTAGTGGTACCGCATTGGCGGCCATCCACTATTCGGGAGCTCGCGATATAGGTTATGTTAGTAAGTTTCTGCATAAGCTAGGCGATGACTTCCTTAAGCTACGCCCCGCTCAAAGCATTGTTCTGGAGGGAAATTCGGATGATTACGACACCCACATTCAGGCCACCCGGGCTAGCGACAATAGCTTTGCCCTGATCTATTCGGCCAGCGATGCGGCTTATTCAATAGACGTATCTGAACTACCAAAACCTTCCCTCACGGCTATCTGGTACAACCCCCGAAGCAACGAATATCAAACGGAAAACAACTCTAAAGTGGCTAAGAACGAACAAGCATGTACGTTTGACCCTCCTGGTAATTCAGGAGCCGGAAACGATTGGGTATTAATCTTAGGAAGTAAGTCAGCTACCAATCATTTCTCAATTAATTAGAGAAGCTGCTTATTCATCTCGCAAGACAGTAGCCGGACTAGTGGAAGTGCTATGCCGGGTTTGTCAATCGGTGGCGGGATAAACAAAAGTAGTAGCGAATTACAAAACTCTGGAAGTCGTCACGAATCCGCTACTATCTATTTTGTTTGCTTTGGCTAAGGAGTTAAATAATTGTTGGGGTATCGCTCACTAATTTCCAGTCGCCTTCAGCATCTTTAATTAAGACCATTAAAGATACGAATGTAGCCTTAATCCCTTTCATAGTGACTTTAGCGCTGGCAGTTTCTCCGTTAATCACTACATCTTCAACCGTTACATCTCGCTCATCCCCACCAAACTCTTTAGACTTAATTTTTTCCAAGTATATCGATCTTGGTAGAATGCTCACTTCACTGCTGCCGAATAAGCGGTTCATGACCACCCGATAATTATCATCTAAGTAAGTAGCCAATTTTTCAGCATCATTTTCATCTCCAGCTTTTGCAAATGCTGACACTACTTTTTCAATGTCTCGTACTTCGCTCGTCTGAGCTTTTCCGGTTACTACTAAGAACGCCAAACAGGCCACGGTTAATAATACTAACTTTTCCATTCTTCTAATTTTTATTATGTTATTAAATAGTTTTTCTCTTATGATTGAGTGGTGCTTAAAAATATTCGGTCTCTTTCATGCGTCTTGATTTTAAAGTGTTATATCTACTGAAGTTCTCATCATAGAATGATGTTGAAAATCATCTTCCTGGCTGTAGGCGATAATCATGGTATAATTGAGTCCTTTCGCTAATTCTTGCTGATACTGATTGGCTGACTTCACTGGTAGTGAAAATTTCAGTGTTGAGCTATTTGCGCGTTCAACCCCTGCTATATCCGATACTTGCGCGCTTTCTCCCAGAGATTCAATCGGTTGGTAGTTTCCCGGACTCAGGGTATAGTGCTCTACTACGGCAGGTTTTCCTTTTACTATGTTTCCCATCAATAAGTAAGCCCCTTTCGTTCCTGAGTGGGTGTTAAATCCAATGGTGACCCACCCGGTGGTTGGTGCGCTCATTTCAAAGTGAATTCGGTCTTCGTGGAAGCGCCAACGAACCGTCATGTTGTTCTTGGTAATAGTATTACCGTTAAGTTCTTGCCCAGAGCACTGCAGGCTTGTCATCATCACTAAAAGGATTAAAATGGTGTTATACATGATCTATTTTTTGGTTCTCGCAATTATTTCTATTTCTACTAGCAGGTCTTCTCTAGCCAGGGTAGCAACTCCTATTAAGCTAGATGCTGGCTTATACAAATCAGGGTAGTACTTCTCAATAAGGTCACTTACTTTCGCTCGCTTCTCTTGGTCTAAATCCTTCACATAGATTCTGATCAAAATAATGTCGCTGAAAGCACTTCCGCCCTTTTCCAGAATTGCTCCGAGATTGTTGAAGGTTTGATTCAGCTGATCCTCGAAAGATTCAGTACCCGTTAATGAGTAATTTGTATCCCACCCTACCTGACCTGACGTGAATAGAAGGCCACTATAGATATTGGCCTGTGAAAAGCCTAAATGCTGCGTTTTATAAGCCTTTTCTGTCTCTACAGTTATTATATCCTGTTGACAACCTACATTCATAACTAGCGAAGAGAGGGTTATAATTATGGTATTAAGCTTCATGTTTAATTGCTTTATCAAAAGTTGATATATCAATCTTATGAGTAAAAAATATCAGCTCATATTTTGTCTTATCTTATCCAATAATCTGCCTAATTGAGCTAGTTCTTCTTCGGATATGCCATCAATACTTTTTTTCCGATGAGCTTCTACAATACTCATATGGTTTTGTACAAATGCACTTCCTTGCTTAGTTAAGGCGATATTATACATTCGCTTGTTACTAGGAACATCCTTTCGTCGTACTAATTCTTTTTTCTCTAATAGATTTATCGTTCGAGTAATTGAAGCCGGATCACGATAAGATTTATTTGCCAACTCCTTTTGAGATAGAGCAGAAGATTCCGATATAATTTTCAGAATTATCCATTGCTCGACCGTTATTCCCATTTGCTGCTTATCGAATTCTCGCTGAGAATAGTGCTTAGAAATTTTGCTAGTTAGATCCACTTGAAAGAGTATAACATCTTCAATTTTCTGCATTATAAAACTTTGATGAAGCAAATATAGAAATAAAAAATGATATATCAATAGTTGACATATCATTTTTATCTTATTTACTACTTGCTAAATAGATACTATTGCTCTATTCATCCCGTAAGACAGTGGCCGGGTTAGCGGAAGTGCTGCGACGCATCTGCCAACCGATTGTGGCGAGCAATAGTAGCCCGATAAAACTGATAGTCAGTAAATACCATAGCACCGAAATATCAATCCGGTAGGCAAAACCTTCTAGCCAACGAGAGATGGATAGGTAGCTAAGTGGTAGGGCAATAATTCCTCCGGTAAGTAGTAACCAAGCGTATTCTTGGCTAATCAGACGGATGAGCGAACCAAAGTTAGCCCCCAATACCCGGCGAATAGCTAGTTCGCGAGTACGGGTTTTTAGGGCGTAGGCTACCAGGCTAAACAATCCCAGAAAAGCGATCACAATAGCTAATCCGCTGAAGGTGGAAAGCAAGTGTAGTTGAACACGCTCTTGGGTATACAGCCGCTCAAATAGATCATCCAGAAAATGATAATCCATCGGGTAGGTAGGAAACAAGTCGTTCCAGATTGCGTGAATGTTTTCCAGCGTCTGCGGCAATCCGGCGGTTTCTACTTTCACCAGAAACGTATTAAGCCAAAGCGGTTCGTACACCATCACGGTTGGATCTACTTCGTTTTTCAGCGTTTCCTGATGAAAATCCTTTACTACTCCGGTCACCGGGCCGTAGGCATAGCGAAGGTCTCCTACCGCCCAACTAATATTTTGCCCCAAAGCTTCCTCGGGTGATGACCAGCCTAGTTGGCGCATAGCGGTTTCATTGATGAGGTAACGCGCCGGTCGCTTAAATATCCATTCAGCCATTGATTCACCCTCTTCTTGTTCAGAGAAGGCCGAAAGGGGAATCTGATTGAAGCGGTCTTCACCGGCTAACAAATCAATATCCATGAGTTCAGTAAATCCGGGGGATACCACCTGCATATCCATAATTGGGGCCTGCTCGGGATCGTCGTTTACTCCTTTCACCAGTACCGGGCCGGCATCCCTAATCTCGCTGGAAGGTACTTGCATACAGGCTGCCACCTGCTGTACTCCCGCTAAGGGAGCCACCCGGTCGCGAAAGGCTGAATAGCGCTTAGTGACTGAATTAGGCACCTCTGTGATTGCCAGAATCTGCTCGGTTTTCATCCCCAGATTTTTCTCCTGAATGTACTGAAATTGATCGTAGGCTACCAATGCACTGGCAACTAGTAACACCGATACTCCGAACTGCACCGCTACCATTGCCCGCTTCACGCTAAATTTGCCTTGCCGTCCGGAAAGCATAAATACTTTGCTGTATTTAATTGCTTCCAGGGCACGGAACGACCGAAGAATGATGGCCGGATACAGCCCGGCGAGCAACCCACTTACTACGGCGATTGCTACTAGCACTAGGGTGAACCAACCGATAGGAATTAGAAAATCAGCCCCGGTAAGCTGGCGAAAATAAGGAGAAAGTCCATAAGCTAGTAGACCGGCTAATACCATCGCTACAAGCGTATAACCCACTGACTCAACCCAGGCGTGACTCATGATATGCCGCTGGTTCGCTCCCATCACGATGCGAATGCCTACTTCCTGCGAGCGGCCCATCGCTAGGGCACTACTGAGGTTTACGTAGTTAATTAGCGCTACCAGTAGAATGAAGATTCCTACAAAGAAGAAAATTGTCACATACAGTTGATTCCCATTAGGTACGATCTCCCGGGCTAGGTTTGACTGTAAGTGGATTTCTGATAGTGGCTGAAAAACAAAAATTACCTGTGAAGCAATATTTTCGGGTTCGTATTTATTGACGAAATCGGTTATTTGGGCCTGTATGTTAGCTACATCCGACCCTTCGTGAAGTAGCGTATACACGTAAGCCCAACCCGCTCGCTCGTCCTGATCGCGGTATGATAGTAGCATCTCCACCGGCAAATGGGTGTTAGTGGGAGGGTCAGCCATCACCCCGGTTACTTTGTATAGCAGTTCTTCAGCATCCAGACTGCCCGATACGTACAGTTCCCGATCCAGCACATTGGAGCTGCCAAAGTACTGGCGGGCTAGGGTTTCAGTGAGTACTACCGAGCGGGGTTGCACTAGCGCCGTCTTCGCATCTCCTGCTATCAGCGGAAAATCAAATACCTGAAATACTTCTGGGTCAGTTACATAAGCGTGCTCGGGGCGGAACTTCTTATCTTCCACTCGGAGGTATTTTTGCTCGTGATTCTGGAAGCGAATCAGCGTTTCTATCTCGGGCACATCATTTGGTAGCTCATTTACGTAATCTGCCGGCACCCGCGCCCAGTGCACTCTGTACTCACCCTCCGACTGGTACTGATAGGTGGCCCGATAGATACGGTCGGTCTGCGTATGAAAGTTTTCAAAACTGGTTTCGTAGTGTAGGTAGATGGTAATGAGAATAAAGGCAGTGAAGCCAATGGCTAGACTAATGATGTTTAGCGTAGCATATAGCGCATTTTTTCTAAAATTTCGGAGACTGATCTTAATATAGTTTTTTAGCATAAGCCAGTGGCAAAGGGTGGACGGT
>NZ_JBARYM010000852.1:0-1860 GCF_049647865.1 Tunicatimonas sp.
CCCACCAAGGTGCAGGGTTACCGACTGATTGGCTACGAAAACCGCGCCCTCCGCAGCGAAGATTTTAACGATGACGAGAAAGATGCCGGTGAACTTGGTTCCGGTCATACCGTCACCGCTCTGTACGAAATTATTCCGACCGGAGTAGATGCGGGAGACTTGCTGAAATCGGTAGATGACTTGAAGTACCAAAAGCAAAAAACCGAACGAACTGCTTCTCGTTCCGATGAGTGGCTGACTCTCAAACTACGCTACAAAGCCCCCGATGGTGACACCAGTAGATTAATTGAGCAAGTGCTCACAGGTGATGTGAAGTCGTTTGACGAATCTTCAGAAAACCTACAGTTTGCCGCTTCGGTAGCCGGTTTCGGTATGCTACTGCGCGATTCTCAGTTCAAAGGTAACTTCACCTACGGCGCCGTAGCTCAAATGGCCCGTGATGCGCAAGGAGAGGATAGAGAAGGCTACCGCCAAGAGTTTATACGCTTGGTAGAGTCGTGTAATCTGCTGGCGAGCAACTGATTTTCGGAACCTGGAATCTGGAGGCCGAAGTTGCTCCATCTGGCTTCCTGTTTCCGTTCTCCGGGCCTTGGTTATTTCAATCTCATTTGTGTCTTCTCACTCTGAAGCTCTCGTAAAGCATCATGGGCAATCCATTGGGCGGATAGATATTTTTGCTGACCGATCTCCTGAGCTAAATTGATGGCTTGCTGGTTGAGTGATAAACTACGTTTGCCGGTTTGGCGCAGCATCCAGTTGATCGCTTTCTTTACAAAGTTGCGATTGTCGTAGGCCTCCATTTCCAGGTAGGGAAAGAGAGCGATGATTTGGTCTTCGGGCATCTTCTTATCGTGGATAACCAGAGCCGTCATTAGCACAAAGCCCGTCCGCTTCACAAATTCTTCGGAACGTTGGCACCACTCGGTGGCTTTGCGGTAGGCGAAAGGGGTACGCCAAAACAGATTGCTACAGGCTTGGTCGCATAAATCCCAGGACTGAATGTCGGTTACCCAATTTTCCAATTGCTCTTCGGTAACTTGCCGGTGATCATCCACTAGCGTAGCAAGTATTTGAGCTTCGTGAACACCGCTATCCCACAGATCAAGAGCCAGTTCGTGCTGCTGGCAGTAGGGTTTAGCCAGTTGCCGTAGCATGGGTATTCGGATGCCCAATGCCTGATCGGTAAGAATACCAAAACGTTGTATTTTGGGTAAGTAAGCGGGGTCGGCTAAATCGTGCAGTTGGATGAGTATTTGCTCGGCGGTCATCGATTGTATTACTAATACGTAGTAGATAAAAGTACTAAATTTGGAGAAAGCTTTTGTGAGTGTCTAAGGAAACCTATCAACCCTTTTTTGCTTTGCTAAGCGGATTATGTAAATGCTAAAAGTTTTTTCTAAGCGCCAATTACGGTTTATCTTTGGCGTATTATTAACGGTACACTAATGCAATACTATATCTACTTACTACTATCATTACTACTGACGGTTTCATTATCTGCTCAATCACTTACGTTTGAGCATTCGGAAGATGGAGTTTGGGTGAAGGAAAATGGCGAGCGTATCTTCTTCTACCAGCAAAAAGCGAAGTCACAGAACGGTGAATACGCTCGAGCCAATTATGTCCATCCGCTGTACGGGTTAGACGGCTCAGTACTTACGGAAGACTTCCCTGCAGATCATCCCCATCACCGAGGCATCTTCTGGACGTGGCACCAGATACTAATTGGCGATAAACGGATTGGCGATGCCTGGGCTTGCGAAAATATAAGCTGGGATGTTTACGAAGTAGCCGGGAAACAAGAAGACAGCACGTTGTATACTAAAACCTACTGGAAGTCGCCCAGCTGGACGGATGAAC
>NZ_JBARYM010000853.1:0-4396 GCF_049647865.1 Tunicatimonas sp.
GCCGTCGAGTAGAAATTCGCTTAGTTGATTTGAATCAGTAGTTTCTTTGGTTCTGAGTTTAAAGTTTTTGAGTTCAAAATCCTGGGTTTACTCTTATCAAACTCTAAACTCAGAACCAAGCACCATAGCACTATAACACATTAACATCATCGCCTTCACCCAGAGGGATCTTCATTAAGCCTTCCAACGCTCGTTGGGCAGGGAGATCTTCAAATAGCATTCGGTAGAGCATTCGAGTGATCGGAGCCTGAATCTGGTGATAATCGGCTAATTGTTTTACAATACGAGTGGTGTTTACTCCTTCGGCTACTTCTTCCATGTCTTGAATGACCTGTTCCAATGTTTCACCTTGGGCTAATCGATAGCCAACTGTATAGTTCCGACTATGGGTGCTAGAGCAGGTAGCTACCAAGTCTCCTACGCCAGCTACGCCCATAAATGCTTCAGTATTACCTCCTAGTGCCTTTCCAATCGTTATCATTTCCAACAATCCTCGGCTAATCAATAATGCCCGGGCGTTTTCCCCCAACGATAAGCCACTCAACGTTCCCGAAGCAATAGCAATAATATTCTTCAGTATACCGCACAACTCAATACCAATCAGATCATCGCTACCGTACACCTGGAACAGGTTGTTTCGTAGTAAACGTTGCCCGGTCTGAACTACTTCATCGAAGCGACTAGCTACTACTGTGGCTGCCGGTTGTCCCTCCCCTAGTTCGTGTGCTAAATTAGGACCCGCCAAGCAACCAATGCGTACGGCAACAGTCTCTTCTCGAATTACTTCACTCATGGTTTTTATCTGCTTGCGCGTGATTGGAGCAGAAGAGTTGGGAAGGGCATCGAGTCCTTTGGTACCGTGAATAACAATATGGTAAGGACGAAGAAAGGCGGAAAAACTACGCATGGTGTCTCGGAAACCGGAAGAAGCTACAATAGGAAATAGCACTAAACACTGCGCTACCATATCTTCCGCATCGTTGGTGGCACGTACGCGCGGATGAAGGGCGTAGCCCGCACTTTGCTTCTCACTATTTATTTGAGTCACCACTTCGGGACGGCGGGCGTATAGCAATACATCACTATTTTCGGCAAGTAGATTAGCGACTACCGAACCGAAGCTTCCGGCACCGATCACACCTACGGGACTATTCTGCGACACTGACAAATGATTTTTCCTGGTGATGAATGATTCGGTGCAAATTGTACCCTAGCAGGCGATTATGATAGTAATAAAGGGTATTTATATCAGGTGTTTCAATATTCCCAGCCTTATTTTTTATTAAAGGACGCTTTGAGTGATACATCCCTACATTAGATAATCCGTGAGTTATTACCTCGTCAATTGGTTGATTGAGTCGTTCATCAACATCGACCTTGCCCTGGCGGTGTAGCTCCAAAACCTGTTGGCGTACTCGCTCACACTGTTCTTGAAACATATTATAAGGAAGTACCAAGTCTTCTTCAGACAAGCGTAACAGATTGAATAAGTCTAAAGAAGAATGCTGTTTCTTAATAAGCTCAAAAGCGACAAATGCCACCAGGTGGCTCGAGAAAACCTGATTAATTCGGTAGTACTCCTGTAAAATAGCCTCACCCAACATTTGGGTATACTCACTCTCACGTTGCTCGTCGCGCGTAATTTGCTCGCCGGTACAAAAGTATTCTCGCATACTAATTGGTCGGTCTAACTTATCGAGGCTATGCCCTTCATCATCCACATAGTTACCCAGCAGATCCATTCCTCGCCCAATACTTACCGATATGTTGGAGCCTTTTTGAAAAAATTTTAGCAGAAACTTGACAATCTTAGCCGATTGAGAATATTCGTCGGTTTCAATGTAGTAACGCTCTTGCCCTTCGCGTTGGAGGTGATCGCGAATGAGGCTGGGTGCTTCTAGTACAAAATGATAGTTAAGCACTACCGGAAATACAAAGATCTTTTCCGCAGGTTCGCCGGTTTCCTGGCTCCGAATGTAGTTGATGCGTTGCGCTTCCATAGCGGTACCCAGCAGCCCTAGTTTTAGTTTATCCTCAATACGACCGGAGCGAGATCGAGTACCTCCGGGAAAAAACAAACTGTGAATACCCCGTTGCATCGCTAAACTAGAGTAAGCTTTCAGCGTTTCAATGTAAAGTGCGTTCTTCTTGCGCCGGTCTACTTTGTAGGCTCCCAGACTGTTCATGAAGTAGGCAAAAATATCGATATTGAATAGATTGAGCCCTGCCCCGTAAATAAAAGGTGGTAAGCCTAACTCACTAATAACCCAGCCAATCAGAATAGAATCCAGATTGCTAAAGTGGGTAGGTACCATCACAATAGTGCCCTGCTGCGCCAAGCTTCGCAAGTGTTCAACCTCGCCGGTAATTTTTATTTTGTCTTGTAAAGAATACTGATTGCTGAATAACGATCCGAAGCCTTTCACACGAGAGGCGTTTAGTAGTCGGGAAAATCCGAAGGTGACTACTTTGCGAGCAAACTGGTAATAAGATGGGCGAAAGTTACTAGCTATCTCATTGGCGTAGCGAGTAACAATTTCTTCCAACAGCACCTGTGCTTTCTGCTCAGCCTCCTGGTCATAATTATCGGTTTGAAGGGTAGAAATTTCTACGAGCTGCTTCTTTACCGAGTTCCAGAAGGCATAATCATCATCAGGATCTACTGCCCAGGGGTTCTCTCTAACACGATATTTTTCTTTATACAGCGTAGTTTCTAGCTCATCTACCAGCAAATCTATAGTGGAAGCGGTTTCCTGTAGCTTACTTACACTGTTCTGCACTACGGTATCAATAAATTCTTTTCGCTGACGGCTCAGTTGTACCACCGGCCATTCTTTTCGCTTAGGAAGAATAGGCTCGTATTGTCGGGACTTAGACGACTGTGTAGCTCGGTTGTTCATAATGTACCCCTTAAACTAGGACTTTTACGGTAGAATCATGCAAATCTTTTTAGAATAATTATAAAAGCTTGCGAAGGGTTGAACAAACCAAAGGTACTGTCGTATAATTGTGCCTAACCTCTAAAACTTGATACTATGGCTTCTGTAACTCTAGGCGGCAATCCCGCCTCAATTAAAGGCGATATTCCTACTTCTGGCCCCGCGCCTGATTTCACATTCGTGAAAGATGATATGAGTAGTAAAAAATTATCTGATTTATCGGGAGTAAAAGTGCTTATCGCGGTGCCTAGCTTAGATACTTCAGTGTGCGCTGCGGAGACGCATCAATTTAATAAGCAGTTAGGAGGGAAAAGTGGAGTAACTGGCTTGGTTATTTCTAAAGACCTACCGTTTGCCATGAAACGCTTTTGCGAAACCTCAGGAATCGAGAATATTGTTAATGCATCGGACTTTCGCCACGGAGAGTTTGGTGAGAAGTATAAAACTGAAATTACGGATGGACCTTTTGAAGGACTATCGGCCCGAGCCGTATTTGTAGTTGACCAGAATAACGAGATTGCCTACGCTGAATTAGTGCCGGAAGTGGGTGAAGAGCCGAATTACGATAAAGTGATGGAGGCGGTGGATAAGTTGTTGTAGTTAGAAGGTTTCAGGTTCTGAGTTTGAAAGTTTGTGTATAATCATCTTGTTAAGATAACTTAAAACTCAGAACTATAAACCTGGCAACTTTAGTTTATACGTGATCGCTCAGTGCGAAACGCTAGCCAGTGATGCACTTTCATCATAGCTGCGGCTTCTAGCAATAATTGCATAAGTTGATCTTGCTCCAATTGAGTTATCAATACACTGAAGTTCATAAATGGTAGTCGTAGCAAGGTAAACGATTCTTCTGTTCCCAAGAACCAATCCTGCTCATTCAGTAACTCCAGTTCGTCCTTCAACTGATGAATCTGACTGGCCGTTAACAATAAATAGACGTTCTTAAACGTAAGTTCATAAGCGACCCCCGGATTAAGGGCCGTAATCTTACCTAACGTGTTTCTGCATAGTACCGATTTGTCTACGTGTTCCATATGCCAATAGTATTTTACTTTGTTGAGTATTTATTTTAGGTTATTGCGGTATTTGTTTGGTCAACACAGTTTCTGAAAAAATCATTGGTAAGTTTTATCAAAAAATTTCAAAAAGGATACACCTGTTAGAAATAACGTCTTTTTAGGCGAGCAGACTTTTTCCGGTATTTGTGTAACTTATGACCAATTGTGTAGCTTTGGCGTAGCTGATATTTAGAGCTTATGGCTAAAAAACCGAAGAAAACGAATCGGATTAAACCGACATCTGCTAAGACCAGGCAGAAGGCAAAGCCTCGAGAATTTAAGCCTATCTGGCGCGACCCTCGATTTCACCTAGCGCTAGGCTTCTTCTTGATTGTAACCTCCCTTTACTTGTTTATTGCGCAGGTTTCGTATCTGCTTACCGGAGCGGCTGATCAGAGC
>NZ_JBARYM010000854.1:0-5239 GCF_049647865.1 Tunicatimonas sp.
CTAATGGCCGCCACGTGTAAGTTAGGGATACGCCGAAGGGCTTCAATGTGCGCCGGGCCGATAAAGCCCAGTCCGGCTACACCAATTTGTAAGGTTTTCATAGGTTGTTTTTCCAGTTTAGTAAGTACGTAATTAGTTCAGAACGACTCGGGCTTTGTCCATTTTGTACGTAGGCACCCGACGTCGCCATCCCCAGCAGTGCCGATAGTTCTAGCGAATACTCAGCCAGCTGTCCGAAACAAAATCCAGCATTTAAGTTGTCGCCGCCCCCCGTAGAAATACGCGGTTTAGCCACCATGCGGCCCGGCACTGTTTGGATGCCCTGCGGACTTACAATAATAGAACGGTTTAGTGGATGTACCAACAAATTTGTCAAATTCATATGTTCGTAAATGAATAAACAAACTTTTTCGAGTTCTTCGCCAGCCCTTTTTCCGGTTTGTTGCTCAATTGATCGGGCTAGCCGCCGGGCCTCATTTTCATTTAGTCCTAGCGTAACCACTCCGTAATCATTAAAGCTACCAATGACTTCCAGAACGGCTTCTATCGCTGACTGCGATTTCTTAGTAGGATCAGCCAAATCGAAGAAATAATGACGAGAGGCGGTTGGCAGATGAGGCAGTAGCTCTTGCTGAATACCCTGCCATACGTTAGTAGCTAACGGCAGATTGCACCAGTCTACCAGAGCCACAAATTTAGCAGCGCTGAAGTATTGTATCAGATTGGGTAGTCCAACCAATTCTTTCACATAATCCCAGTCAATCATTTGAAAGGGGGTTACTTCCGAGAGTATCAACTTACCATCGTCAAATTCCAATGCGTTAGTTTCGGCGGGGGCTCCCAACGAAATTAGGGTGCTTTGCGTGTGAATTTGCTCAAATAAGGGATGTAACTCTGGAGCACCGAAATTTCCTAAGCAGTAGTTGGATACGCCTAACGAAGCCAGAGCATGCGCCATAATCGGAGCATTCCCGCCTAATTTGACCTCCTGAGAAACCAGTTCTAACTGAGCACTTAGCCCGGCAGCTTGCCCAACACGATCGGCGAAGGCAGCTATTGTTGGATAGTAGATGTGTGACTCACCGTCTTGGGCTTGCACTACCTTCTGAATTTTATCTAGGTAGCCATCCAAACCAATAAATACTGGTATCTCGGTTGAGATTGGTTCAAACGATTGTAAACGGTCAATCAGATCATCAATGGTCGCCGATAGATTCATGCGTCAGGTTGTTATTTCAAAGTTACTTCATCGGTGTTTAGGTAGGAAACACTCCACAAGGAACGAGGCGACCTGACCCAACGAATTAGGCAAGATCACTACGTAGCGCATATTTCGCCTGCGATAGTATGCTCAAATTGCTTCCTTAGTATCCGCTAGGGTCTTCTTTGCTACTTCCTTCGTAACTAACCGTTCCGTCACCGAAGCGTTTCTGTGCTTCATTTAAGATAGTAGCGGTAGCAGTGGCACCAATGCGGGTAACCCCTAAATCTTTGACCTTTAGCAAATCATCTAATGTGCGTACTCCACCCGCTGCTTTAATCTGCACTTCCGGGGCACTGTGCTTTCGCATCAGTTTTAGGTCCGGGTGCGTAGCTCCTTGGTACGTGTACTTACCGTCACTTCCCTTCACAAATCCGTAACCGGTAGAGGTTTTAACAAAATCAGCTTTTAGTTCACTGCAAATTTCGCAGAGCTTAATTTTGTGTTGATCGTTATCTAAAAAGTCATTCTCAAAGATCACTTTTACAATAGCTCCGTGCTTATGCGTTTCTTCGGTTACTGCTTTAATTTCCTCGGTCACGTAGTCCCAATCTTCACTTAGTACCTTTCCGATGTTTACGACCATATCAATTTCGGTAGCTCCGGCTTCGCAAGCCTGTCGGGTTTCGTACACCTTTGATTCTTTGGTTGGGCTACCCTGCGGAAAACCAATGACGGTGCCTACCGCTACATCTGACCCCTTTAGTAGTTCTACTGCTTTTGAAACAGCGTAGGGTTTAATACAAACCGATGCAGCGTTGTATTTTTTAGCTAGTTCGCAGCCTTCCTCCAAGACTTGATCAGTCATGGTAGGATGTAGCAACGAATGGTCGATCATTTTGGCGAGTTCAGTAATTTTGTCCATAATTTTATTAATTGAAAAGTGAACCCCAGTTAGATTCCGGGGCGAAAAATTGATAATGCTTGCTCTTTATTTGATAGTTGTGCTAATGGCGTAATGTTCCGTATTGCAGTACAGTGAACTATACACAAAATAACCGTGTCGGCTTGTACTGTATTTTCGGTGGATATGTAGAATAGGCGTGCCTGCTTCTAAATTCAGTTGAGTAGCAATTTTTGCTTTGGCGGCTAGGGCACGGATACGCTGATCTACGCTAGTAATTTCCAGTTGATAATGTTGATACAGGGTGCGAAAAAGCGAGCCCTCTACCCATGGTTTTTGACAGAAACCAGGGATATCTAAATTTGGCAAGTATGTATATTCTAGCATCACTGGTTGATTGTCAACTTGCCGGAGGCGTTCAACTGCAATACATCCGACTTGGCGCTCATTTTCCGATAAATCAAAAAAGAAATCTTCATTCCACTCGGCGATCTGAGGTTTACTAAGAAATTGAGAGGTGGCTGAATATTCGGTTTCCCCTACTACCTCCGAGAAACCCCGAAAAGAAAGTAGCCCAAGTGCAGGATGATGAGCACAAACAATACTCCCCTTCCCCTGCCGACGCGCAATATACCCTTCTTGTTCTAGAGCACTCAGTGCTTGGCGAACCATCATCCGGGTCATACTATGCTTCGCACTTAGCGTATTTTCCGAAGGCAGTAAATTCCCCTCTTCATAATGGCCAGCTAAGATATCGGCTTTTAGCTGTTGGTGAAGCTGTTTGTAACGGGGGATTTTCACAATAGAAGTATTGCTACAAAGATATGAATTGAACTTGTATATACAAGTTCAATTCATAGTTCTTCTACTAGTTTTAAGAATACTTTATCATCCTTATTCCGGGTAAAGAGATAGAATCAGGAAAATTCATCGCTGCCTTCGCGGTTTCTTGGTAGCCGTAGCGAGAATAAAAAAGATAGCCGCTCAACATAGCGGTTAGTTCAAACTGACTAAAACCTTCACCGCGTGCCTGATTTTCACAATGGTAAAGAAGTTGGCGGGCAATGCTTTTACGAGTTTAGTTTGGGTGAACATAAAATGCCCGGATAACCGCTGGGTCAATAGTTGAATCACGAAGCCCCCTATCTAACAGTTCACTAGCTTGGTCTCCGTCAAAAAGAGTTTTCCGATGGCTCCAGCCACCGCAGGCTACTACTTGCTTTCTTTCTTCCGCTATATAGTACGTTCCGTCGGTAACTACCAATGTATCAATACCGAACAGGTACTTCAGTGAGCTTTCTACTTGCTGAGCAGAATAATATTTACCCCCAATCTGCCGGACAGAAAGCTGAGCCAGTTGGTTTAATAATATAATGTCGCTTACCGTAGCCTGACGAGTTGTGAAAGTCATTTTTTTTTAACGCAGTGCTACCGCACTATCGGCTTTGACTGCTTTCCACTCTTCTACTCCCATGTTTATTTCCAAATCAGGATTGGCTTCTTGCAATTGAGTAGCTCCCTCTTTGGTTACCTGGGTTTGCCACAAGTATAGTTTTCGTAGGTTGGGCATTTGGGCCAGTTGCTGTACCCCTTCATTGCTTACTTGAGTACCGTAAAGATTAAGGTATTCCAGGTACGGTAGCTCGGCAATAGAGGCCAATCCAGCATCGGTAACTTGAGTATTCTCTAGGTGCAAACGGGTTAAATTTTTAAACGAAGAGATTGCCTTTAGTGCTTCGTCGGTAGTAGCGGTATTACCTAAATCGAGCCAAGTGATTTGCTCAGCGGCTTTACCGAGTTCGCTCATCAGCGAGTCCGCCGAAGCAGATCGCGGCACATTCACCTGAAGCCAATGGACTTCCTCGGCTAACGGCATAATCATCACTCCTCGTTGCTGAATACTGCTTACCAATTGTTTGTCGGCAGGAGTTATCTCCGAGGCTAGCAGAACCTCCACTTCGCTTTTGTTAGCGTTAGGATCGAGCAGCGTGTTTAGCACCAACTGCGTTTCTTCGTTCACTTCAATTTGAGCCACCGTTTTATCAAAAGATGCTCCTTGATCAATCCACCAAGTCAGCAGAGCAATCTGGTCGTCAGTAAGCTGCGATTTGCCGTCGGGCGGCATATGGTCCTCATCTTCTTCCGGCAAATGGACCCGAACCAGCATCTCACTGGTCGCCGGATCGCCCGGAACAAAAATATCACCGTTCTCGCCACCGGCTAATAGAGCTTCGGCTGTATGCATCATCAGCTCCCCTTTCTTTTTATCAGGATTGTGGCAGGATACGCAGCGGGAATCAATAATGGGATGAATAATATCTTCGTACACTACCGCCTCTTCCAGGTTGGTAATCAGCTTAACCTCCTTGCTTTCTTTTGCAGGAAGACCAGCAACTTTTCGCAGTGGATTCGGCATGTATTGGGTAAGGTAGTCGGAACCGTGGGTAAGCGAACCGCCGAAGTGACCAGCGCCCATCAGCACCAGTACCATCACTGAAAGAGTAGAAACGTAGACTTTATCCAGCGTTGGATTTTCTTGCTTACTTCGTTTTCGGTACAATAGAAAAGCCACTATCGCCAGCACCACCGTAGCGATACCGAGCCACTTATGCAAGTTGAGCAGTTCTTCCCCGTAGCCCCCGCCTTCCGCAAGCATCAGGCCCAGTATGACCGCTACTAACGCGGAGGCTGCACCTAGAAAGAGGGCTAGACCCACTGCCGGTCGATACACTCGAAAGCGTTCCATCCGGGAAAGCAGTTCTAATAAAAATGCCAGCACCAAAAAGCCAATAGGCAAGTGGAGAATAATGGGGTGAAAGCGGCCGAAAAAGAGAACAATATCAGGAGTTTCCAAAATGTTTGTAGTTTAAATAATTTTCTAAAAATCACCAAAATTTAGCCAGAGATCGTCGACCTTACACGAAGTAGTATGATTGATTCTTCTAATATATTACTTTCAGAATTATAACCAATAATAGCTAAATTTTTCCGATGGATTCATTTTGTGCATTTATATTTACAAGTTGCTAACAATCAACTAATTATTGGTTGATTTAGCTGTTAAATAAGGGGGATTAACCTATATTTTATTAACATTTATTAGACTAAATAGTATTTAAAGGGTCAATAACATT
>NZ_JBARYM010000855.1:0-4870 GCF_049647865.1 Tunicatimonas sp.
TATTTAGCTAGAGCTACCCGAATGCGCTTGCCTTCCTGGATGATCCGCGATCAGGCTCTTTTCATGAGTGGACTCTTGGTGGATTCTATCGGAGGCCAGCCGGTAAAACCTTATCAGCCGGAAGGTATTTGGGAGGAGGCTACTTTCGGCAAAATAAAATACGAGCAAGATCACGGCGATGCTCTTTACCGCCGTAGCCTCTACACCTTCTGGCGACGTATCTCGGGCCCAACGTTTTTATTTGATAATTCATCTCGGCAGGTGTGTAATGTTAAGATGCTGAATACGAACACTCCTCTACACGCTCTCACCACGCTAAACGATATTACCTACACCGAAGCGGCCCGAGTGATGGCCGAGAAGATAATCACTAGCGAGAACACTGATGAGGATAGACTGACTTACGCTTTTGAGTGGGCTACTTCCCGACAGCCTGCTCCCGAAGAGTTGCGTATTCTAAAAAATAGGCTAGCTGATCTACGAACCGAATTTAGCAGTAACCCAGAGGAAGCACAGAAGATTATTTCGGTAGGAGAGTATCCGGTGAACGCCGGGATAGATCGGGCGGAGTACGCTACCTACGCGGTGCTAAGCTCACTGCTGCTAAATCTAGACGAAACCATTACGAGGCAGTAACAAAATCGGAAAGAATGCACCCATTTGAAGAATATCAGGCCGGAATCACCCGAAGAAATTTTTTCGGCAAAATGGCGCAAGGCATTGGCGTAGCGGCCCTAGGTTCTATGCTGAACCCTCTTTCGTCGTGGGGCGCAAATACTAATGCGGCTGCGCCCACAGGTAACGGTTTAGGATTACCCCACTTTGCCCCTAAAGCCAAACGGGTGATCTACCTTTTTCAAAACGGGGCACCCTCGCACGTAGATCTGTTTGACTACAAACCTACGCTTCGCCAATGGCACGGCAGGCAAATCCCGGACTCGCTGACTGAGGGCAAACGCTTTTCTACCATGACCGGCAAGCAAACGGCCCGGCCGGTGATTGCCGAGATCAGCAACTTCGCCCAGCACGGACAAAGCGGAGCCTGGGTGTCGGATTTTATGCCCGAAACCGCTAAGATCGCCGATGAACTCTGCTTCATCAAGTCCATGTATACTGAGTCGGTGAACCATGCTCCGGCGATCACATTCTTTCTTACCGGCTCAGAGCAGCCGGGGCGACCCACTTTGGGTTCTTGGCTCACCTACGGTTTGGGAAGTACCGCTAAAGATTTGCCTGATTTCGTAGCGATGACCTCGCGGGACAAAGAAGCCAGTTGCGGGCAAATCTTCTACGACTACTACTGGGGCAGTGGATTTCTTCCGACCAAATTTCAGGGAGTGAAGTTTCGGGGCGGAGGCGATCCGGTACTGTACCTGAAAAATCCCGAAGGAATGAGCCGGCCCATGCGTCGCAAAATGCTGGACGATATGCGAGCACTCAATGAAATCAACTTACAGGAATACGGCGATCCGGAGATCAGCACCCGCATTGCTCAGTACGAGATGTCGTACAAAATGCAGATGAGCGTGCCCGATTTAACTGATTTCTCAGATGAACCTCAGCATATTCTGGATATGTACGGTCCCGACGTACACCGCAAGGGCAGCTTTGCTTTTAACTGCCTAATGGCAAGACGGCTGGCTGAACGCGATGTTCGATTTATTCAGTGTATGCACGCCGGATGGGATCAACACAAAAATTTAAACTACCAACTAAAAATACAGTGTCAAGATACCGATGCGCCTAGTGCAGCTTTGGTTAAAGACTTGAAACAGCGTGGTATGTTAGAAGATACGCTAGTAATTTGGGGTGGAGAATTCGGTAGAACGCCTTTCCTTCAGGGCAATATTGAAGATACTCGGAACTGGGGTCGAGATCACCATCCCTACGCCTTTACGCTCTGGATGGCCGGAGCGGGAGTGAAACCGGGTATTTCCTACGGGGCTACCGATGAGTTCGGTTTTAACGTAGCTGAAAAGCCCGTACACGTCCACGACTTTCAAGCAACCATTATGCACCTACTGGGTATAGATCATGAGCAGTTTACCTTCAAACACCAAGGACGAAGATACCGGCTCACCGATGTTCACGGTCACGTGGTAAAGGATATCCTTGCTTAATACTTCCTCCTCAACTAATTGTATAGGATAACGTAGATTGGGATGATGGCAATTATTGTTCCCGAAGCAGTAATACTTGAACTATCAACATACAAACTCCCACGTGTTTCCACACTCGAAGAGCACTTAGCATATCAGAGATAGTTTTATTTAAGCAGGCAAGCTACATTTTATGGGTTCTTTCTGCTATAGCAAAGGCCAACTGAAATCTACTGATTGCCTCTACTGCCCATTCAAGTTATTTTCAGAGTAAAGTTATCAGGGGAAAGACTTTCTACTCGATAAACACCTGTTTCAACTTAAGTGCCACAATATTATCCATTCACCTTAGCTTTCCGACGGTTCACCCGGTTTTTCCTGTGCAACAGCTCCTGAGCTTGCACCTTTGTAGCGTACAAATCACCCAAACTCTATTACGCTATGAAAAAGTTGTTCTCTATTCTCATATTAATCTTGGCCTGGATCAGCGTATTCGTCTCATCATTGTATGCGCAAAGTCCGGCTACTCAAACCATTCGGGGCCGGATTGTAGATACCCAATCGGAATTTCCACTCACAGGTGTTAACGTCATTATTCTAGGCACTGACCCAATGATTGGCACCGCCACTGATCTGGAGGGCTACTTCAAACTGACTGGTGTTCCAATTGGACGCCAAACATTGCAAGTCACCTTTTTGGGCTACGGTGAACGCACTATACCCAATGTGATGGTCACCACCGGTAAAGAGGTGGTTCTTAATCTGTCGCTAGAAGAAAAGGTACTGGTGACCGACGAGGTAGTGGTTACTGCCAATGCGGAGAAAGTGGCGACCAACAATGAACTCACTACCGTAAGCTCCCGCTCGTTCAATTTGGAAGAAACCGGTCGCTACGCGGGTAGTCTAAATGACCCCGCCCGTATGGCCGCTAATTTCGCCGGAGTGGCTTCCAACAACGACGACCGCAACGACATTGTGATTCGGGGCAACTCTCCCACTGGAGTACTGTGGCGACTCGATGGTATCAACATTCCCAACCCGAGTCACTTTGGGGCCTTAGGGGCATCGGGTGGTCCGGTAAGTATGCTCAACTACAACGTACTGGATAAGTCGGACTTCTTAACCGGGGCTTTTCCAGCCGAATACGGGAATGCTATTGCCGGAGTATTCGATCTACAGTTGCGCAACGGTAATAGTGAGAAGCGAGAGCACTTAGCTCAAATTGGGTTTAACGGCTTCGAGCTGGGCACCGAAGGACCCTTCAGCAAAAACTCGCGCGCTTCGTACATTGTCAACTACCGCTACTCCACTTTTGGGCTGCTTAGTAACCTAGGGATTGACGGTGGCACCGGTACGGCAATTCCTCAGTTCCAAGACCTGACCTTTAAGGTAAATGTGCCTACCAAAAAAGCGGGTCGGTTTACCCTCTTTGGGATTGGCGGAACCAGCAGTATTGAGTTTTTGGGCAGTGAAGAGGACGTTGAAGAACTAGACGGAAATTTATTTAGTGACGAGAACCAGAACCTCTACCCGGAGTTCTCTACCGGCATTGTAGGGCTATCTCACCTCTACTACTTCAATAACACTACGTATTACAAATTATCACTAGCCGGCTCACGGCAGACTGACAGTTTCCGAATTGACTCCGTTGACACCGAGAATCGTAACGTAATTATTCCCAATCAGGACGGTGATATCGAGAACAATAAGTATTCCGCGCACTTAATGGTGAACAAGAAGTTTAACGCCCGTAATACGGTTAGCGTAGGAACTATCCTAGACTTATATGATTTTGACATCCAAAACCGCCGTCTGGTACCTGGTGATGAACAAGTTTTTCGCAATAGCCAAGGGCAGAGTCTACTTACCCAGGTATACGCCCAGTGGCAGCACCGCTTCAACGACCGCCTTACCCTCAATACCGGACTTAACTACCAACATTTTGAGATAAGCGATAGCCGTTCGTTGGGACCTCGGGCGGGCCTATCATACGAACTCAACGACCGACAGACGATTGGGCTGGGCTACGGTTACCACAGCCAGATTCAGCCCGTAGAAGTATACTTCAATCAAAGCGAACTCGCTGATGGTACCACAGTACTATCCAACCAAGACCTCGATTTCGTGAACAGCCAGCATCTGGTACTATCCTACGATCACTCATTGAGCCAAAACCTGCGCATGAAAGTGGAAGCTTACTACCAGAGCATTACCGATGCTGCCGTAGAAAGCACTCCCAGCTCGTTCTCGCTGCTTAATGCCGGGGCGGAATTTGGAACGCCCGACGAAGACTTCTTAGTGAACGAAGGTACCGGACGCAACCTAGGCGTAGAGCTTACCTTAGAACAATTTTTCAGCCAAGGTTACTACTTTCTCTGGACAACCTCACTGTTTGACGCTCAGTACGAGGGTAGCGACGGGATTGAACGCAGTACAGCTTTTGACGGTGGCTACGTAATGAACCTACTCGGTGGACGGGAATTCAAAATCGGTCGTAAGAATAATACGCTCAACATTGATCTCAAATTTACCGCCTCGGGCGGCAACCGCATCACCCCGATAGACTTTGAGCGTTCGGCAGCGTTGGGCTACGAAGTACGACGAGACAACCTAGCGTATTCGGAAGCCATTGACGACTATCTGCGGGCTGACGTAAAGATCTCGTACCGTATCAACGCGAAGCGGGCTACTTACGAGTTTGGAGTTGATTTCCGCAATGTGACCAACAATGAAAATGAGTTTAGTCGTACGTACAATCCTCGAACTAATAC
>NZ_JBARYM010000856.1:0-2541 GCF_049647865.1 Tunicatimonas sp.
ATTAGAGAGAGACCAAAAAGAAGTAGCCAATTTTTCGGAAATTATGCTGCTGGTAGGAGAAGCCAACTACCGGCAGGAACGCTACGCGGATGCTGAGCCATTTCTGCAAAGCTACGCTCAGTCGCGCAATCCTAGCCGAGATATTTCGTACCGGTTGGGCTACGCGCAGTATCAGCTGGAAAAAACCAAGGAAGCCATTGAAAACCTGACCAAAGCTGCCGCCGCTCAAGATAGCATTGGTCAAGTTGCTTCTTTTTATTTGGGCGTGCTATACACCAATCAAGATAACCTAGAGTACGCCGTTACTGCTTTTGAAACTGCCGCTAAAAGAAATTATGATGAAGCAATTCGCGAACAGTCATTGTTTAATCTGGGTAAAACGTTGTTTGATCGGGAAGAATACGGACGGGCAATACAATCGTTTAATCAGTTAAAAGAAGATTACCCTCAAACCCGCTTTGCCACCGAAGCTAATAATCTACTCAGCGAGGCGTACTTATATACGAACAATTACACCGAAGCGATGCAGTTTATTGAGAGCCTGCCCAATAAAACTTTACCGGTTCGCACATCTTATCAGCAAGTGAGCTACCGAGCAGGAACCCAAGCTTTCAACCAACGGCAGTACCGAAAAGCGGTAGAGCTGTTTGATAAGTCACTGGAATATTCTATTGATCCAACCTTGGTAGCCGGAGCTAATTTCTGGAAAGGGGAAGCGTATTCTATCGGGAAGTTTTGGGATAAAGCCATTAACGCTTATGATGCAGTATTTCGCCGATTGAAAGGAAACCGACTTGAAGGCGAAAAAGAGTTATATTATACGAAAGCTCAGTACGGTATTGGCTACGCTTACTTCAATACCAAGCAATACAATCTAGCTCTGCGGCACTTTCAAAACTACGTACAACAAAGTGCCTTACGCAAGAATATGCGGAATCAAGATAAATTTTATCTATCAGACGCATTGCTGCGATTGGCTGACTCGTACTACGTTACCAAAAGTTACCAGCAGGCACTACAAACGTATGATCGGGCCATTCAAGAAGACACCCGAGAAGCGGGTTACGCGTATTATCAAAAAGGAGTAATACAAGGTATTCTGGGTAACCAAAAGCAGGGGGTTGAGGTGCTCAACCAAATGCTGGCTCGCTACCGAGACTCTCCGTACTACGATGATGCACTATTTCAAAAGGCTCAACTACAATTGCAGCAAGGTGACTACCAAAGCGCTACGCAGAGCTTCGGAATACTGCTAGATACGCAGCCCCAAAGTAATTTAGCACCTTACGCGCTGCTGAGGCGAGCTTTGGCTTACTCTAATCAGCAGCAGTACCGGCAGGCTGAGCAAGACTACAAAACAATCTTAGACGACTATATGGCGCACCCTACCGCCAATTCGGCTATTCTGGGATTACAAGAAGTAACTGCCCAAAGTGGATCTACTGATTTTTCTCGCTACTTAGCTCAGTATAAAGAGGCGAATCCCGAAGATGCCAACGTAGCTAGCATCGAGTACGAATCGGCAAAGGGTCTGTATTTTTCGCAGAAGTACGATCAAGCAATTCAGCAATTGCAATCTTTCGTAGCAACGTATTCTGACAATGCTAATGTGCCGGAGGCAAATTACTACATTGGAGAATCATACTATCGGTTGGAGCAACTTGATGAAGCACTGGATGTCTACTACTCATTAACGACAGTAGAGAATCATCCCCAGAACCAACGTATTATGCAGCGCATTGCCGAACTGGAAAGCTCTCAGCAAAACTACGCCAATGCGGTTACCTATTTTCAAAAATTATCGCAAACTGCCCGTTCCAAAAAGCAGCAGTACAATGCTTGGCAAGGATTGATGACTTCTTACTACCAACTGGCTCAGGAAAATTCTAGCTTATTAGACTCAGTAGACTATTATGCTCAGCAAATACTAGAGCGCGCCAATATATCTGCTAACGCGGCTAATCAGGCAAACTTATACCGAGGTCGGGTGGCTTACGAACAAGGTAACTTAGACCAGGCTGAACCTATTCTAAGCGAATTAGCCAATACGGCTCCCGATGAAAATGGGGCTGAAGCTCAGTACTTAGCGGCCAGAATCTACTACGAGCGCGGTAATTACCAAAAGTCCATTGATTCGCTCTATGAACTAAACAAGAAGTTCGGAGCTTACGAAGAGTGGTTGGGCCGATCCTTTTTACTGATTGCCGAAAACTATCAAGGAATGGATGAAATGTTTCAGGCTAAAGCCACCTTAAACTCAATTATTGAAAACTCACCCCAGGAAGATGTAGTAAGGGTTGCAAAAGATCGGCTAGCCGAAATTGAACTAGAAGAAGCAGAGCTGCAGCAACAACAGCAGGCTGCCGACAGTACTCAGCAAGAATCTGAGAATGAAATTATTCTTGAAGAAAAACCTTCAAATCCATAGATTATTTAACCTTTTTATTAATAGTCGGTTATATTAATTTAACTTGTTAACCGACTAATTATGCGTTATTTTTCACTTTTACTCCTATTTTTTGTACTAGTAAGCTTCGCTAA
>NZ_JBARYM010000857.1:0-2396 GCF_049647865.1 Tunicatimonas sp.
CATTAACTCTAGCGATAATGGATGATCTTTGCGGGTGTATTTCGCGGCATTGACAAAACGGCGCAACCAGCTACGGACTACTCTATGAGATTAAGAACAAAGTAACTGATTAAAAAAAGTATATAAAATCCAGCTTTAATACAAACCCTACGTAGGTAAGAGGTACTAAAAACCTCACTGAGGCTAAGCTGATGCGTTTCTACCGCAGCTAAAGATTATGTAGGCTAAAATTTGAAATCGATTAGAGGGAAGAATAGGGCGACTAGTGGAAAATATCTGTGTGTGACGAAAAGTTAGGGCGTTTCCTACAGAAAAAAACCAACAGATCAAAAGAGACGGTTGCAGCAATATAGCTAGTTCTCTAGCACACATTCAGATTGAGATATTCGTTTAGGTTTCGTAGTACTAATGACATAATCCTTTGGAAATTAGAAAAAGTAAAGTAAATTTTCCACTTACCACCAACAATCTACATTATTTATGCTTCGCCTTTTCTTATTCAGCCTAGTTAGCTTGTTTGCTACTGAGGTTTACGCTCAACTTTCGCTTCCTTACGTTTTTTCCGATCATATGGTCATTCAGCGCGACCAACCTGTCCCGGTATGGGGAACCGCCGATCCGAAGGAAAAGATTGAAGTCACGTTTAATGGTAAAACATCAACCGCCAAAGCCGATCAGAGTGGCCATTGGCAGGTTGACCTTCCGGCTACCGCAGCGGGCGGGCCTTATACAGTTGAGGTAAAGAGCCAGAACGAAATAGTTTCCTTCCGCGATGTGCTGGTAGGAGATGTCTTCCTTTGCGGTGGACAATCCAATATGGAGTGGAGAGTGCGTCAGTTGCCCTACGCCAACGAGGTAGCCTACACCGCTCACGATACGCAGATTCGGTTGATTAAAGTGGCCCACGATCAGGCGTTACAGCCAAAAGACGATATTCTGCCTACCGAGTGGCAGGTGAACAGTGAAGAAAATGTGCGGGAGTTCTCGGCCGTAGCCTATTTCTTCGCCCAGCAACTTCGCGAACATCTGGGCGTACCAATTGGACTGATAAGTTCCAACTGGGGCGGAACTCCGGTCGAGTCCTGGATGAGTGCCGAAGCACTGAGCAAATACCCTCAACTACACGAAGCCGTGCAGCAATTACAGGCCGAGGGCAATACTATGGAGAAGATAAGCGAAAACTACCGAGCTACCGTAGACGGTTTATTTGATGATATTGATAATCGGGACCCAGGCTTACAGAAGAACTGGGCCTCGGCAAACTTCGATTTTCAGGAGTGGCCTACGCTAATACTACCTACCTACTTCGATCGCGAAGCACTTCCGAGATACGACGGTACAGTCTGGTTCAAAAAATCGCTGGAGCTACCGGCTGATTTTCAAGGAAAAGACCTTCTGCTGAATTTGGGACAAATAGATAATGATGATCAGGTGTGGGTAAATGATACCAAGGTGGGTGAAACCCAGGGAGCCGAGCGATACCGTCGCTACAAGGTTCCAGCTTCGGCTACGAAAGCGGGTGAAAATATTATTACTATTCGAGTTACCGACCCAGGAGGAAAGGGTGGGTTTGCCACGGCAGGCAAAGACTTTTACCTGACTCTGGCTCAGCAGCAGTCAGACCGCACTTCGCTGACGGGGCAGTGGCACTACCAGCGCGGGGCGGGACGCAATAACTATCCTACCCCACTGCACCATTACCCTGGGTTTCTCTACAATGCCATGATTCATCCGTTGGTGCCCTACGCGCTGAAGGGAATGATTTGGTACCAAGGAGAAAGCAACGCTTCTCGCGCGCAAGAATACGGTGAAATTTTTCCGGCTATGATTCAGCAGTGGCGAAAAGATTGGGGTAGCGAGATTCCGTTTGCCTTTGTCCAATTAGCCAATTTTATGGCAACGGATGATACGCCACAATCAAGCAACTGGGCCGAATTACGGGAAGCTCAAACCAAGACCCTATCCCTTCCCAAGACTGGTATGGCTACCATTATTGATATTGGTGAGGCCGACAATATTCATCCGGCCAATAAGCGCGACGTTGGGAAACGGTTGGCTCTGGCCATGCGCCGAATTGCGTACGGAGAAGATGTAGTTGACTCCGGCCCTACCTTTGAGTCGGCCCGAGCGAAGGGAAACAAAATGATCGTAACCCTGGATAATGTGGGGAGCGGTTTGGTTGTGAAAGACAAATATGGTTATCTGAAAGGATTTACGCTGGCTGGTGACGATCAGCAGTTCCACTGGGCCAAAGCTGAGATCAGCGGCGAAAATGAAGTAACCGTTTACAGCGATGCCGTTGATAAGCCCGTAGCCGTACGGTACGCCTGGGCTAACAATCCGGATATGGCCAATTTGTACAACGAAGAAGGGCTACCGGCGGTACCGTTCCGTTC
>NZ_JBARYM010000858.1:0-7666 GCF_049647865.1 Tunicatimonas sp.
CAAGGGCATAAATTGAGCTATCCTTCGCGTATTGAAGTTCATCATGATAAATGTTCAACCTTAATGGAAGGTTAGTCGCTTGGGTTTTATCATTAAAGTAAACTGTTCCCGCAATGAATTCATCGTAGAGAAATCGGCTTCCTCTTATGGAATCAACGTGATCATACCGGAGGCCTTCATTAGATGATGTGTTAAACTCAGGAGACCAACCAATCGTCTGTGCCAAAGAGGTTAACGCTATCAAGGAAAAAAACCACGCTATGTATATTTTCGTAGCAGTAATCATCTGAGTGATCAGTAAAATATAATGTATTTAGCGGTACTGAACTTAGGGGTTTTTGGTTAGCTTTCCTAGTAAAACAGCTATTGCTGAACTTAGCTGATGCTACTATGCTAAGCTCTGACATCAACCTACTCCCTTGCTATGCACTACCCTTCAATAATCTTTTCGTTTCTGCTACTTAGCTTCTCTGCTTTTGGGCAGAATGCCGATTATCTTTATTATGTAAAAACCCACTGCGATAATCTGATTGAGCATGGGAAAGATAACTACGGAAACGTTTCTACCAACATGATCGCTTCGGTAATTGATACCCGCGATATGAGCGTTCCGAAGGCTAATGTACTACGTACTGAGTGGCCCAATGATTTTGTGGTGAACAGTTTGGCTAGTGCTCTGCAATTTTCTTTAGATGCGCATGAAATTCTGGGCGATAGTCGCCTGCTAGAATCTGCTCAAACCTACGCGACTATTGCTACCTCAACACTTTGGAGTGGGCAGCTATTCGTCCGCCAACCGGGCGACCTTTACTACGAAGCTAAACTAGGTACTAATAACCTAGTTACTGGTTTGCTTCGCTTGCATTTAATTGAAAATGACCAAGCGAACGAGGCCATGCTAACTCAGTGGTCGTTTTGAAATTGATATTACGCCGAAGGCTAGCTTAAATAGCTGAAAAGGCTTATCTTAATACGAACACAAAAATCAGCCAACCCAGTGGTAAACTCTAAGTCGCAAAAATACTCAGCCCTATTTTGTTACATTAATCAAAGCCGAATACCCTTCCTACTGCTGCTAAGCCTTTCTTTCATAGCTTGTCAAGAAGATAACGAAGCTCCCGCCTTGCCTGATCTTAGGATATATTTGGATCGCTTTGAGGAAGAAGCCCGGCTAAGAGGGTACGATCTAGACCTTTCTAACGTAGAGGCGGTTTACCTAGATGAAATTGAACGAGATGGCGAACCCTCCTGTGGTTGGGGCTACTCTAACTACGAGGGCTCGGGCTTACGAAGAATAGAAATATCTACCGCTGAAGATTGTGGCTGGCAGGAACTCAGTGATATTGAACGGGAGAATTTCTTCTTTCACGAAATAGGACACGCCTTTCTCAATCGATCCCACGACGAAAGTAGGCTTTGCGATGGTTCACCACTCTCGCTCATGAATTCTACTACCAATATTTGGAGGATTTACCAAGAATCAGAAGAGGAAAAGAGGACCTACTATATTTCGGAGCTGATTGATAGATTGGCGGCTTTGGATCAATGTATTGACTATGAAGAGGGTTGGGTGAATGATTCGGTATTTTACCAATTTACTACGGAAGATGATCGATGGGTATTCACCTCCCGAGAAGGGGCTTACGCGGGCTCGGTTAGCTCGGTTGATGGTTCAGGAGGTGATCGTATCTCTATGAGGCTGATTCCCGGGAGCATTACCGAGGAGAGTGGGAGGTGGCTCAGGCGGATCAACAACCCTAACATTCCAGAACGTGCTGATGTCACTCTGAGAGTAACTATGAATTCGGAGCAACTTACCGGACCTGGAGCTGCTATCTCTATCCGGGCTTTCCACGCTCCGGTAGGAGAACGAGGGGCTCAAACCGAGGAGTATTTATTTCTGACTACTACCGAAAATCCAGTATCGGGTAAGCTAGATAATTACGTGGAAGAACTCACCATTCCCCGCTATTCTCGGAGCACTACTTATATCGTTCTATTCCTCCGCCTAATGGCCGGAACGGAAGGGGAAGTATCATTTGAAAATATTGAGTTGGTAGTACAAGAAGAATGATAGCAGAAAGCAATTTTAATTAGCAGTCAGGGTTATATCATCAAAATATACCTCTCCGCTGGTTTCGGGTAAATAGATGAGGTAGACCAATATGTTGTCGGTTTCACTACTAACATCATTTAGATTTACACTATATTCTGTCCAGTCAAACTCACCATTAATAGTGGTATCACCCTGAGTGGTAGCAAATTGTAGTCGATCATTACTCTTATCAGTTCGGATTGCAATACTCACCCCTTGGCCCGATAGGTTGCCTTTTATCTTCGCCCGTAGGGTGAGGTTTCGGCCAAAGGGAATGTCTCTGCGGATAGATTGTGCCCAAAGCGCGAAATCATCTTCAATTTTATCCTGGCTAGAAATTTTCAATGATTTTTGGGGCGAATAGGCTTCCTCTGTCGACAGATCAACAACGTATTGCTCCTGGCCATCTGAAAAAAACCAGTCGTTAGGTGCATCGGTTCCCCTTTCTACATTGCTATTTAAAAGGAGGTTAATAGTGTCATCCTCTTCTTCTTTACAGCTAAAAGTGGCAATGGTCATCATCACTCCCATTATCAAAATACTCTTTGAAGGTTTCATATCGGTTGATTTTATAGTAAATATGTGTTTGCATAAGAAGCCGAACCGAATCATCAGCCCTGTTTAAGATAGCAAATTACTTTCTATGTACTTCAAACTTCTTAATTTTTTCTACTTCTTTATTCTATTTGCCGGATGGTCCTGTACTTCCGCTAACCAAGCGTCGGAAGATGCTACCTCAGAAGATACTGTTTCTCGTAATCAAACCAGTTCAAGTATATCGCTGTACCAAAGTCAAGATTTTACGGAAGAAGGTAGTTTCACTAAAGGTATTGAAGGGCCAGCAGTGGATGCCGAGGGGAATATCTACGCGGTTAATTTTCAGAAGCAGGGAACTATCGGAAAGATTACTCCCACCGGTGAAGCTTCCCTATTTATTGAGTTACCCGAAGAAAGTGTGGGTAACGGAATCCGCTTTAATCAGGCGGGAGATATGCTGATTGCTGATTATCCCCAGCACAATATTCTAAAAGTAAATATGGCTGATCAGTCTATTTCGGTGTTTGCTCATAACAGTGCTATGAACCAGCCCAATGATATTGCTATTACCAGTACCGATGTGCTGTTTGCTAGTGATCCTAATTGGTCGGCAGAAACCGGCCAACTTTGGCGAATTAGTCCCGACGGCAGCACTGTCTTACTAGAAGAAAATATGGGCACTACCAACGGAGTGGAAGTAAGCCCTGATGAAAAAACGCTGTACGTAAATGAAAGTGTGCAGCGCGTAGTATGGGCCTACGACCTATCGCCCGATGGGCAGATCAGCAACAAACGCGAACTGATCACCTTTTCCGATTTTGGTATGGACGGAATGCGCTGCGATGCAGCGGGTAACCTCTACATTACCCGCCATGGCAAAGGTACTGTGGTAAAAGTATCGCCTGAGGGCGAAGTGCTACAGGAAATTGAGATGGCGGGCAAATTACCTTCCAATATCGCCTTCGGTGGCCCCGACGGGCGAATGGCTTACGTTACTCTGCAAGACCGAGGCTGCATGGAAACGTTTCAGGTAGAAGAACCCGGTCGGGCCTGGCAGATGCGACGAAGTAAATAGCATTCATTTACTCGACCGTTTTTACTATTCTAATATAATTTCTATTTTGACAGAGTTAGAGCGTGTTTGGGATTTTATATTTAGAATTTGTTATGAGATGCTTTTTTGAGTCGCGCGGCGAACCGTCGAAGCACTTTTTAAGAGGGATAGCCTAAGCTATCACTCGCAAAAATGCCACTGTGGCACAGCTGAAGTATGAGTGGAAAACAGCCGTTAAAAAACTAAAAGGCAAAGTTCAAACACGCTCTTAAAATAGTACTATAGTGGGCGGAGCTAAGTTATAGTATTGAATAGTTTAGAGTTTAAGTTTAAACTATGTAAAGCTCTAAGCTTACAATAACACGAAGAACTATAACACCAAAACACACTAACACCATAAAAACCTATCTATGAAAAACAAACGTCGCTCAACACTAAAGCGAATGTTCGCCTCCGTGGCTACGGTATTCGGGGCTTCTACCTTGGGAGTCCAAACTGCTAAAGCCGCCTCTTCCAGCAAGAAAGTATTCAATGTTTATAAAGACGAACAGGATGTGCCGCTATTTTCCGGCTCGGTAGTACACGGTGACACCGTATACATTGCGGGCAAGGGTGCTCACTTCGACGGCGATATTGCCGCCCATACTGATCATGTGTTAAAGGAACTAGAAAAGGAGCTGGAGAAAGCAGGGTCGTCTATGGAAAAAGTGCTAAAGGTGAACGTCTACCTGCACGATATTCGCGATTACACAGCGATGAACGAAGTATACAAAGGTCGCTTCGGTCCCAATCCACCGGTGCGCACTACCGTAGCCGTATTCGGGGGTGTTCCAGGCGATTCGCTAGTAGAGATTGACTGCATTGCCTCACTATAATTATAAATCTATGATAAGCCGACGAAAACTACTTCGCAACCTATCTAGCCTTCCCCTAGTGGGAGGGCTTTTAGGAAGCAATATTGCTTCTGCGTCTCCTATTCTTACCGCACCTCTGCGGCGCGATTACTTCAAGGAGCTAGGTATCCGCACCTTTATTAATGCAGCAGGCACTTATACCTCCATGACTGGCTCACTGATGACCGAAGAGGTAATGGAGTCGATTCTGTACGCTTCTAATGAGTTTGTAACGCTAGATGAACTTCAGGATAGAGTAGGCGAGCGCATTGCGGCGATGGTTAAATGTGAAGCGGCAACGGTAACCACTGGAGCTGCCTCGGCTATTACTTTCGGTACTGCCGGAGTAATTGCCCGTATGGATGCCGAAAATATTGTCCAGCTACCCCATCTGGAAGGCACCGGTATGAAGTCAGAGGTGATTATGCAAAACGCGCATAAAATCGGCTACGCTCACGCCATTCGTAACACCGGAGCCCATATTGTATACGTTGATACTCAAGAAGAACTAGAGCAAGCAATTAGTGAGAAAACAGCGATGCTTTTCTTTCTGAATGCTAATAACCGGTTGGGTGAAATTAAACACGAAGCCTGGATAGAGGCAGGCAAGAAGCATAATATACCTACTTTTAATGATTGCGCGGCTGATGTACCGCCAGTAGAGAATCTCTGGAAATATACCCAAATGGGTTTTGATCTGGTTTGCTTCTCGGGGGGGAAAGGCATCCGAGGCCCGCAAAGTGCTGGGTTATTATTAGGGCGAAAAGACTTAATTGCCGCAGCTCGAATGCATGCGCCACCCCGAGGCAACACTGTAGGGCGAGGGATGAAAGTAAATAAAGAAGAGATACTAGGCATGATGGTGGCATTGGAGCTATACGTGAACAAAGACCATGAAGCTGAGTGGAAGATATGGGAGCAGCAAATCGCTCACATCGCAGATGCTGTGACGGATATTGAGGGAGTAACCACCGAACCCTTTGTTCCTGATTTAGCCAACCACGTACCCACTTTGAAGGTAGCCTGGAATGATAAGAAGGTTAAGCACAGTAACGACTCCTTGCACGAAGCCATGCGTAGCAGTCATCCGTCAATTGAGGTAGCTGGTTGGGGTAGCAACCCCGAAATTCAGATCACTACTTGGATGTTGATTCCCGGGCAAGAGCGAGCCGTGGCGAACCGCCTACGGGAAGTGCTTTTAGAAGCCAGTGCTTAAAATTATGCGTTAAAGCGTTTTGGTGTTAGAGTATTATCAAATAACTCTAAACTCAAAACTTTGAACATCTGAAAATATAACCTTACCGATGAAATACATCATCCTTTTTATACTGATTGGCAGTGGCTTGCTTCTCTCTTTTTCTTCTTCTGCTCAAAATTACGACATACTGCTGAACGATGGGCATCTGATTGATCCAAAGAACGGAATTGATGGCCCAATGGATGTCGCTATTAAAAACGGAAAAATTGCTCGAGTTGCCGAGCAGATTGATGCATTGGAGGCGGAACAGGTTATTGAAGTTGGGGGTTTTTACGTAACTCCCGGGCTTATTGATATTCACTCTCATAATTTTCACGGTACCGAGCCGGATGCGTACTTAAGTAATAGCTTTACTGCTTTACCTCCCGATGGCTTTTCGTTTCGGGTTGGAGTAACTACGCTGGTAGATGTGGGCGGAGCCGGATGGAAAAATTTTGAAACATTCAAGGATCAGACCATCAATCGCTCAAAAACCCGAGTGCTTTCCTTTTTAAACATTGTGGGCGGAGGCATGAAAGGGGGCGAGCAAGAACAGGATACAAGTGATATGGATGCTGAAATGACTGGTATGGTTGCCAAACGTCACCCTGAAGTTGTCGGTATTAAAGTTGCTCACTACGCTGGACCAAATTGGAAGCCAGTAGATCGAGCGGTAGAAGCCGGAAGAATTGCCAATGTACCCGTGATGGTAGATTTTGGTGGAACGATTCCTCCTCTTCCACTAGATTCGCTGCTGCTGCATCACTTGCGACCGGGTGATATTTTTACGCATACTTTCGGACACGTGCCAGGACGGATTCCCATTGTAAACGAACGAGGTAAAGTACGCGACTATGTTTGGGAGGCCCAGGAGCGAGGAATTATTTTTGATGTTGGTCACGGGGGAGGAAGCTTTCTGTTTCGTCAGGCTATTCCAGCCCTGAAAGAAGGGTTTCGCCCCAATACAATTAGTACCGATTTGCATACCGGCAGTATGAATGCTGGTATGAAGAGTCAGATCAATGTGATGTCTAAATTTCTGAATATGAATATGGAATTAAAAGACGTTATTGCCGCCTCTACCTGGAATTCTGCTCAGGCAATTAAGCAAGACCACCTAGGGCATCTGAGTGAAGGGGCCGTAGCCGACGTAGCCGTACTGAATATACAGGAAGGTGAATTCGGCTTTATTGATGCAGGAGGTTATCGTATGAATGGAAACCAAAAACTGGAGTGTGAGTTAACTATTAGAGCGGGAAAAGTTGTGTGGGATCTAAACGGTATGTCCCGTCCTTACTGGATTAAAGAGGAAATGGGCCAATGAAAATATCTCAAATTACTATTGTTCTATTCAGCTCGTTATTATTTGCCTGCGGAGCATCCTCTACTTCTGAATCTTCTGAACAGGCTAACTTACCGGAAGAAGAAAAACCGGTGGCTCTCCGTGAAGGAATAACTATTGAGAGGTTTGCTGCTCCTCAGCGCGGAGGGGTGCGAATCAATTATGACCTAGCTTCTAAAGCTATTCTTTACAATACCAAAAGTGGCGATATCTATCGGTTTAATGAAAATGGGAAGTCAGAGGAACTGATTGCTACTGCTGAAGATCATGGTATCACAAGTCTACAGGGATTTCGCTTACAAGGGGATCTGATGTTTTTGGTAGGTAATATCAGTTCAAACGGTGATAAAGGCACCAAAGGAAAAGTGGTGCGTGGCACCCGCCAGGCTGACGGAAACTATACGTTTGAACTACTAGCCATTACCGAAGACTACGGACGAACGGCCACCATCTACAGTCACGAATTTAACGGTATTGCAATTGGTCAGGAGGGGCAATACATCTACGT
>NZ_JBARYM010000859.1:0-5874 GCF_049647865.1 Tunicatimonas sp.
AAGCAGTACCCTAGTCGGCTAGTCGTGATTACCGGAGGTGAACCGCTGATGTATGATTTGACGGAACTAACTTATGAACTTAAGCAGCACAAGTTTACAGTGAATATTGAAACATCAGGAGCGTATCCGTTGAGTGGCGAACTAGACTGGATTTGTTTTTCCCCAAAGAAGTTTAAAGCCCCGCTACCTGAAATTTATGAGCAAGCGCACGAACTGAAAATTATTATTTACAATAAAAGCGACTTTCGTTGGGCGGAGCAGTTCGTTGAAAAAATTAATCCTCAGTGTCAACTATTCCTGCAACCCGAGTGGAGTGTAGCCGAAAAAATGTTACCCCAAATGATTGAATACGTAAAGCAAAATCCGCAGTGGCGTATTTCTTTACAAACGCATAAATTTCTGCACATACCCTGAGGTAAGATTCTTTCATAAATCAATCTTTTTCTGAGAACGAAGTTGGTATCTTGGCGGAGTAATCAAACAAAACCACTATGATTTCTCTCGGGATAAGAATATTCTTACTGCTCCTAATTTCCAGTTCAGTTTCAGCGCAAATCTTTGTAGCGCGTAACTTCTTTTCGGCTCCATTAGACGATACTACCAGCGAGCGGGGCTTTCTACCTAACGTCATTTTTAGTGCCGAAGGAATGCGAGGCTTCGGTTCCGCCTTGGGTGAACAAGCCTGGAACGCCAAGTATTTCGGATTAATTGAACTTTACCGTTTCAGTGAAAAAGCTACTATTGCCGGAACGCTCTCCCACGAACTCACAGCCAATCCGCACAATGAAATCAGCTTTCATATGCGAGGGTCTATCTGGAATGAGTCAATCGCATTTTTTCGTAAAACAAAGGTTGGAACGCTAGAATTTGGAGTAACTCATCATTGTCGGCACGAGATTGATAATACTGTACCTTCCGATGAGTCAACTCCTGACGAAGAATATAGCCCCACCCGTCGTCTGCTGGTTATGACTGCCCTGTATTCGGCTATCAGCACCCCTATTTATTCAATTGGTGAGCGAATGCAGTATCGGTTGTATGGTCGACTGAACGCCTACACTTACCGAGTAGACGGTCGTAGGCCCGAGCATTTGGAAGGTATTCAAAGTTGGGAGAATCTGAGAGCATCACTATTAGCTGGGGGGCGATGGATGTTTAAAGCCTCTGAAGTTGTGAATGTATACACGCGAGCATGGGCGAACCCAATTTTCTTTGACCAGGGCGAAACTTGGAAAATGAACTATCGAGTAGAGACTGGACTAGGATTCCGAGGAAGGCAAGGAATACTAGAGGCTTTTGCGGCGTATGAACAGTACTTTGATGATGCTTCCCGGCCATATCCGTTACAGTCAAACGTCTTATTTTTTGGTGCTAGGGTTCGGTCTCACTTAATATTTTAGATCGCCCGCTTTTTAGAATTTAATAAATTTCATATTTTTGCGGTTCTCTAAAAAAGGAACCGAAATTTACTGTCCACTGTTGGACTTTAGAAAATCAGCACACTATGAAAAAAGATATTCATCCCGATTACCGAAAAGTGGTTTTCCACGATACCTCCAGTGACCACAAGTTTGTCACTCGCTCTACTATTCAATCCGAAGAAAGCATTGATTGGGAAGATGGTAACACCTATCCGCTAGTGAAAATAGAAGTAAGCTCAGCATCTCATCCGTTTTACACTGGCAAGAAGCTGTACGTAGATGCTGCTGGGCGCGTTGAGAAGTTTAACCGTCGCTATAAGAAAAAATAGCCTTCAAAAATTAAGAGTCTTTAAGAAGTCTTCGATAAACTTATCGGAGACTTTTTTATTTTTGTGCTTTTCATAACAGAAAATACTGGCTTTTGCAGTTCTCAGCAATACATGGTCTTCCTGAAGTAAAACAACATCTAATACAGTCAGCCAATACTGAACAGGTAGCTCACGCCCAATTGTTTTTGGGGCCAGAAGGCGGCCCCAATTTAGCCTTAGCTTTAGCGTATGCTCAATATCTGAACTGCCAAAACCGCGGAGAAGAAGGACACTGTGGCGACCGATCCTCTAGTGGTCAACAATCCGGCGGTCAGTACGCTCAACCCGACTTACATTTTGTGTTTCCGGTAGGGTCTACTAAGAAAATAACGGGGAAGGATGTAGTGAGTGATAGCTTTATTACCGAGTGGCGCACTTTCCTTGCTGAGTGTCCCTATGGCTCATTAGCCGATTGGAGCGAGTACTTAGGTACTGAGAATAAATCGCTCAACATTTCTAAGGAAGAAAGCCGAAATATTATTAGAAAGCTGAGCCTTACGGCGTTTGGCGACCGCTATAAAATCGTCATCATTTGGCATCCGGAACGAATGCATCCGGCAGCCGCCAATGGTATTTTGAAAATTCTGGAAGAACCGCCCGACCGTACCATATTCATTTTAGTAGCCCACAGTACGGAGCAACTGTTACCTACTATTTTGTCGCGTACGCAGATCGTCCAAACCCGGGCCTTTTCGGATGAAGAGGTGGTGCAAATGCTGATAAATCATCCGGCTACGGAAGAAGAAACTGATCGGCAGCGATTACAACATATTGCTACACTGGCTGAGGGTAACTTCCAAAAAGCTCTTCAGTTATTTCAAGAGGTAGAAAATGATAGTCACCAGCTTTTTCGGGAGTGGATGCGCTTGTGTTATCTTCAGGACTACAAAAAATTGCTTTCGTTTACTGATAAATTTCACAAACAGGGTAAAGAAAATCAGAAGGCACTTTTTACCTACGGTTTAGCCATGATTCGCGAAATGATGGTGCATCAGTCGGTTGATCAATTGGCAGATTATGGTGAGGAAAACACCTTACAGAAAGAAAAGAAGTTGATTCGGGTGCAAGGTAAAGATTTAGAGTTTGTGGTGAATTTTAGTAAAATAGCGAATGCTTCGGTGCTAGAGAAGATGCTGTATTGGTTTAATGAAGCTTATGGTCAGCTAGAGAGAAACGCTAATGCTAAGATTCTGTTATTAGATATTTCACTGGGCATTGGGAAAATAATTAGACGGGTATGAAACTAAAGATAGGAACCCGCGGCAGTAAACTCGCCCTCTGGCAAACGCACTATGTGGCGGAGAAGCTACAAGCGGGTGGAGTAGAAAGCGAGATTGTTGTTATCAATACGCGGGGCGATAAGCGTCAGGATGTTGCCATTACTGAAATTGGCACCCGGGGAGTGTTCACTGAAGAAATTGAGGAGCAACTTCAACGGCAGACAATTGACTTAGCTGTGCATAGTGCTAAAGACCTGCAATCTAGCTTACCGGAGGCATTTGAAATTACGGCTTTCACAGAACGAGAGCATACGGCCGATGTACTGGTAAGTCATCAACCTAACTTCTCGCTGCAAAGTGATCAGCCACTAACCATTGGTACCTCCTCAGTTCGGCGCAAAGCGTTACTTAAACACTATCACCCTCACTTGAATACCGTAGAAATGCGAGGGAATCTGCAAACTCGTATGGCTAAAATGGAAGCCGGACAGTGCAATGCACTTATGCTGGCTTATGCTGGAGTGCATCGTATGGAATATGATCGTTTTATTATGCATCAATTTTCTACCGAGCAAATGATTCCTGCGGTAGGACAGGGAAGCGTAGCCGTTGAAGTTTTAGTAAGTCTGGCTAAGGAAAAAAGAGAGGTAATTCGTAGGCTTATTAACCATGAAGCGACTGAGCGACAGCTTCGAGCCGAGCGAGCCTACCTTAAAGCTTTGCGGGGTGGTTGTAGTGTTCCGGTATTCGCTTTGGCGACGATCAGCGGCGGTAGGTTGCTTCTTCAGGGTGGAGTGGTGAGTTTAGATGGTGAAACATTACTAAAAGACCAAGTAGTGGGTAGTGAAGATTTTCCGGAAAAAGTAGGAGAAGCACTGGCAGAAAAAATCATTGCTCAGGGTGGCAATCAAGTGCTTGATTTAATAAGAGCGCAATAAATTAGTCTTTTTACTTCTATAAGTAGTAAATTCGTTTTAGCATGAATTATAAAATTAGAGTATTATTTAATATTTTTTGTTTGTTTTTAGTGCTACTAGTCACTATCAGTGCCTGCTCTTCTGAAAAAGAATATTTGATAACAATGAGTACAAAGTACGGTGACATGCGGGCTATCTTATACGATGCTACTCCTAAACACAAGAAAAATTTTATTGAGTTAGCACAGAGTGGAAAATACGATAGTGTTACTTTTCATCGGATAATTCAGGATTTTATGGTGCAAACGGGTGATTTAGCCACTCGACCGGGAGCAACCCAAGAAGATGCTGTAGACTATACAATTGAAGCCGAGTTTGTTGATACGCTCTTCCACAAAAAAGGAGCGTTGGCGGCTGCTCGCCAGGGGGATCAAATTAACCCAAAGCGGGAATCTAGCGGTAGTCAGTTTTACATTGTACAGGGTACAGTATTACCAAAGGAGAAACTAACCATCGATATGCAAAAACTAAACGACGGGGTAGGAGAGCTTCTTCAGCGAGACGATTATGCTGAAGTTCGTCAGGAGCTACTGGATTTATACAACGCACAACAGTTTGATGAATATACGCAAAAGCTTATGTCATTGAAGCCCGAGGTAGAGGAAAAGCTAGGGATAGAAGTTGACCGAAATTACCCGGCGGAACGAGTGCAGGCATATACTACCCAAGGTGGAGCTCCTCATTTGGATGATACTTACACAGTTTTCGGTGAAGTGATTGATGGATTATCAGTGATAGATTCTATTGCCGCTCAGCCTACGGGGGCTAGAGCTGTAGAAAAGCCCAATCAGGATATTTATATGGTGGTTGAGGTAGAGGAAATCTCTAAAAAGAAAATTACTCAGCAATTCGGATACGAGTTTCCAGTTCAATAGAACGGATAACCATACAAGCACATTTTCAAAAGAGAGGAATAGAAAAATTATGGTAAAAGTATTACTAACCGGCGGCAATGGCTTATTAGGTCAAAAGTTGATTCCGGTATTGCTATCTGACGATGATATTTCTACCATAGTAACTTCCCGGGGAAAAGCTCGTTTTGCTGAACGCTATCGAGATCTTCAGTACTTTGATCTGGACATTACCAATCGCGATCATGTTTTCAATATTGTTCATCTGGTTCAGCCTGATGTAATTATTCATACTGCCGCGATGACGAATGTTGACTATTGTGAACAGCATCAGAATGAGTGTTGGGAGGTGAATGTACAGAGTGTAGCGCATTTACTGCATGCTGCTGAAGCTTACAATAGTTTCTTTATTCACCTTTCTACCGATTTCATATTTTCGGGTGATAAACGGTACTTAACGGAGGAAGATAAACCTCAGCCGATCAATTTTTACGGTCAATCCAAGCTTCAGGCCGAAGTACTAGTTAGGCAGAGCCGAGTAAAGTACGCTATTTTACGCACCGCTTTAGTGTATGGTCTTGTTCCTAATATGAGCCGATCTAATATTGTGCTTTGGGTAAAGAAAAGCTTAGAAGCACAAAAGTCTATTAACGTTGTTGATGATCAGTACCGTACTCCTACTCTGGTTGAAGATTTGGCAGTGGGAATTTATCTAGTTATTAAACAAAGAGCTGAAGGAGTCTATAATATCTCCGGAGGCGAAGTGCTTACGCCCTATCAAATGGCTCTGGAAGTAGCTAGTGTATTTCAACTGAATTCCACACTTATCACTCGTACCGATGGGTCTAAGTTTAGTCAAACTGCCAAGCGCCCACCCGAAACGGGGTTAGTCATCGAGAAAGCAAAATCTACATTAGGATTTAAACCTCATACGTTCCGAGAGGGAGTAGATTCATTACGACAGCAATGCGCCGTAGTTTCCTGAGTTATACTTGGTATATCTTACATCTTTAGCCTTCTGATTCATAATACTATCT
>NZ_JBARYM010000860.1:0-3800 GCF_049647865.1 Tunicatimonas sp.
CTGTTCAAATGTCGGTGAAACGAGGCGAAAATGGCGGAAAGACACTACACCACACTCACGTAGTTCGGGAATTTACCAGTCAAGCATTACAAAATTCCTTTTCAGGAAAAGCTACTCTACGTTTACCACCCAATCTTGAACCAGCTAACGCATTGGTTATTGCTTACGTGCAAGACCACAACAACCTGAAGATTAGCGGGGCTACATCGGTGGCCCTGACCAATATTTAAGTTTGTTCTGCAAATTCACTCGATTTTTATTAGCACTGAGAAATTTTAGCTGCTCTAATTGTTCACGGTCTTGTTTAGCTTGCAATTGTATTAACCGAATGTGCTCTTGGTATAACCGTTGATGAGTGCTGGCTTCTCGCTGCAAAGTGTTCACTTTATCTTGTAGCTTTTTATGATCGCGATACACATCTTTAAGAAAGAAGCTGAGCATACTAACTCCAATACCTAGCAAGCTCACCAGCAATGCATTAACCATAAGTAGTAGTTCTGAATTTTCCATAGGTACAATATAGACCATTCAGCAGTAGCCCTTTCCACTTTTTGTATTATTAAGACAAATTTTGCTTGAAAATGCATATACTTATTTCCCTTCATCAGTATTGACTGGTTCACCCAGTATTTCGTAGATAATTTGTACCTGTTTAGGAGTATACGTATGCCCCTGACGCTGACCGATCCGCTCTTGGTGCGGAGTGAGCCAATTAGTTATTGTTCGGGGGGTTACTCCGTAGGAATGGGCTAATTCTTGTTTGGTTTGTGGTCTGATTGGTCTACGGCTCATGACTGAAAAAGATAATAATTGAAACTAAGTAGTGGATAAAAACCCTGTTTTAGACATATATTGTTATTAATACGACAATTTAGTATTTTTGATCATATTTTTTATACTTTTTAAGAAATTTTGATCTGACTTACGAATGAATAATACACCTCTACTCCCCTTACGCCGTATTCGGAAAGAACGGAACCTTAGCCAGGAAACAGTCGCTAACTTTTTAAATATTAAAACTACTACGTACAGTAAAATAGAACGAGGTGTTATTCAAATTACCTTATCTCGCTTGTACGAACTAGCCGAAGTGTTTCAGCTATCGCCCTACGAATTGCTTAGCTATGAAGATGCCGATACACTTTCCACAGTCAATGATATTCCAAATATTACCTACGTGCCAGTGCATGCCCAAGCTGGTTTTCTAGATCACTTTGTAGATCAGCGCACTCCACCGGAAGGTATCTCGTTCAGCATTCCTACTTTCTCGGAGAAAGATCTTTACATGATTAGTGTGGAAGGAGATAGTATGTACCCTACCCTGATTCCAGGAGCTTATATTATTATCAAAGAAGTAAAAGACCATCATTTATTGCAGTGGGGCGAACCCCATCTGATTGTTACTACCGATGGACGAGTAGTAAAACGCGTACTCAAACATGCTGACGCGGCACTGCTGACACTCTATTCCGATAATGATCTTTACCAACCCTACGAAATTCAGCGAGAAAGTATTCTCTCACTGTGGAAAGTCATTGGCATGGTATCTAAATCGTTCACTCCCCGACGTAGCAACTCTCCTCGCTATTTTAGTTGATTTTCCGACGAAATATTGCCTTCTTTTACCATGATTAATATCTCATCATTCAGGCAGTGTTTCGTGGAAAATTTCATTATCAAGAAGCTGATTATAGGACTTACTCTGCTCACTATTTGTGGCCCATTAGCATTAGCTCAGTTTGACCATCCCCGTAGCATTGTCACGCAAGATCAGATAGAGAATATCCGGGCAAGACTTAGCAGTAATCCTTACCAAACTATGTTGGCAAACTTAGTCCGAACCGGCGAGTGGCACCGGATTGAAAGTAAAGATGATGCTACCTACGATCCTTACGAGGAAAGTGATCGCCTGGGAGTTTGGGCTTATTTGTATTTGCTTACTGAAGAACCAGGCTGGGCCAATTTAGCTTGGCAGGCTACCGAAAAAATACTGGCTGATACTGTTTACCTAACCAACCCACTAGCGAAAGGACTTACCCGAGCAAGGTTGCTCCAGAAGTTAGCTTACGCCTACGATTTCTGTTATCCCGCCTGGTCGGAAGCACAGCGGCAGTTGGTCAATACTGCTTTATTTGACGTACTATATTCGGTTCACACAACAATGGGCTACGCAGCCAACTACAACATTGAAAGCAATTGGATGGGAGTACGCTACGGTAGCGTCATTCTCGCTTCCCGCGTGTGGGATTGGAGCGATACTGTAAATTTCAAGCGGTCACCCGTTTTACCAATACAGTGGGATGCTACCAAACGACTTCAAGATCATATTCAGGCCAATATCTATCCCAGTGGTTGGAATGTAGAAAGCATGTCGTACCACATCTATAACTGGACATTCGTAGGCCCCGCTCTCATCACACTACAAAACCAACTAAGTAGCTTCTCCTTGCTAGACTATGCAGCGAATGTCCAGCACTCCCTACCAGCCCTAATGACTTCGGTAGTTTCAATCAGGAACCAAAACAATCAGGGATTTACTGCCGATCTGTCGGACGATGATCCGATGTTTAGCACCGGCGGAGTACTGGCGATGAGCTTTCCGCTATTTCCAGAGAAACAACTACCGGCGTTAAAATGGATGCATAATTATTTAATTGATCATAAGAGTTATCAGGCAGATGATGGCCAACTGGCCTACAGTATTTTGTTTTATCCTGATAATATAGTACCCAAAAACCCTACTTCATTAGGTTGGAATACGTTTGTGAGTGAAGAAACTGGAATAGTTGTTTTTCGTAACCGCTTTGAAAACGAAAACGATATTGTGGCTACCTACCACGCCAAGGTAAACCGAATACGAGGCCATCAAGGTCCCGACACCAACACTATCCGCTTAATTGGCTTAGGCGTTCCTTGGATTATCGGAGGCGGTCGCACCGGGCTTACCGCCGGACAATCCAACCTTTTTCCCAGTAAGGAAGAAACCGCGGAGAGAGATAGTAAAGGTTTGGGGAAACTACACAACTATGCTTTTTCCGATAATGAAACAAGCGGATACGCAGTTGGGTCAGGTAGTGCGGTGGGAACCCAAAATCATCATCGCCAGTTCTACGTAGATTTTAACCATCCATCAGCAGAGGGGGTCTTCGTCGTTCAAGATTCTTCTATTAATGGACAACGATGGCGCATCAATACGCCCGAATTTAATCAATACGAACCTGATAAGGATGGCTTCATGCTTACTGCCCCTAACAGTGCCAGCCTAAAATTCACCGTATTACACACGAATGGCCTCATTAAACTGGATACTGGGAAAATAGCCTACGGTGGCAGAACTAAGCAGCATAATCTTGGTATTGCTTATCAAGGGCAAACTTATCAGTTCAGTCGCTATATTGATGTGTTCTGCGATAAAAACATTACCGTAGTGATGACTTTGCAACCGGCTGGTGAAACTCATCCCGAGGTGAAAGTTAAAGACGAAACTATTTGGGTAGGTGAAAAAAAACTAAATATGCCCTTTCCCCTACTGAGCGGCCGTAAGGCGAAATAATTGCAACGCCCCATTATTGTTAGCTACCAATAAAATATATCCTGAAGAAGAACGTAGCCAAGCCAGCTTACGTACATCGCCCGGTACATAAAAGCCGCTTTCAGCAGTTGGCAATGGGTCAAAATTACCCTGACTATCGCTTAGCATCACCAAGCCTGTACCCGCATCTAACCGAGGCGTTCTGGTTTCTACACTGTGGAGATTACCCGCTAAAATAATATCCAAATGTTCATCCTGATTTACATCA
>NZ_JBARYM010000861.1:0-4800 GCF_049647865.1 Tunicatimonas sp.
TCAGTGAAGTGGGCGGCGCCCCCGAAGAAGATGTGTACGTAGCCGACCGTCTGCAACTGGATGCCAACATCAACTACTCAGTCAGTAATCAGGTACAGTTTTTTGCCGAATTTCTTAACCTAACCAACCAGCCCTTTGAAGTATACCAAGGCGAAGAAAGCACCGTCATTCAGCGGGAGTTCTATTCTTGGTGGTCTAGAGTAGGCGTAAAAATCAATCTTTAAACTTTTCAATTCCTTATCATGAAAAATTATCTGATTATACTTATCGCTATTAGCTTGCTACTGGCCTGTACTCGCCGGGATGAAGATGTAGTAGAACCGGTTATGTCCGAGGACTTTCCTCAAGTTATTCTCTTCGATGATGAGGAAGGCAGCGTAGCTGAAGATGGCGATCAAGTTGAACTGGTCATTACGCTAGCCGATCGTTTTGATCCCAGCGGTGAGGAACTGGGCGGAGTTAAAACCCCTCTGGAACAAGCCGTTACACTTGATTTCAACATCCAGGATTTGGAAGGCTTCAGCGACTTATCCAATTACCTGCTAGGTGCTCAGGCGTATCAGGAAAGCGATGAAGGGCAAAGTAATGATCTGCTCACTAGTATTAATCTGGCTAGTGGCTCGGGGCAATTGACGTTTCCGGTGGGAGCCGAAGAAGTAGCATTGATCTTACTTCTGGACGAAGATTTCTTTAACGACGAAGTAGAAAACGACACTCGTGGTTTTAGCGTGATTCTGTCAGGTAGTGAAACTGAATCTCTTAAAATATTGGATCTGCCCTTCGTGCTGGAGGTAGAAGACGACGATGCGCCCTAAGGTGGTGCGCTAATTATTTGATAAGAAAATCAATCTACGTTTATGATAAACTACAACCGTCCGTGTACCTACCTGCTTTTGTTAACTGTAGCTACGGGAGCTTGCCAATCAGCTTCGCAAGATAATCAGCCGCCAATATCCGATACCACTGCGGTAGCGCAGGTACTTGAACCCCACTTCGTGACCGACCCGACCCGCCACGACACCGATGATCCCGCCGTATGGATCAATTTTAAAGACCCGTCACAAAGCCTAATTATCGGTACCGACAAAGACCAAGATGGAGCACTGTATGTCTACAATTTGGAGGGAAAAATACAGGAAGAAAAAGTAGTCAGGAATCTGCAACGCCCCAACAACGTGGATGTGGAATACGGACTGATGCTGGACAATACATCTACCGATATTGCCGTGACCACCGAACGGTTTACTCATAAGCTACGCATTTTTGCGCTACCCAATATGCAGCCAGTAGATGGTGGTGGCATCCCCGTATTTAAGGGTGAAAGCGGTGAAGAGTACCGCGACTTGATGGGTATCGCCCTATACAAACGATCATCGGACGGTGAGGTGTTCGCGATTGTTGGACGAAAAAATGGCCCTACCGATGGGACCTACCTCTGGCAGTACCGCTTGTACGACAACGGTAGCGGGCAGGTAGCCGCCGAACTGGTTCGGAAGTTCGGACAATTTAGCGGTCAAAAGGAGATAGAGGCCATTGCAGTAGATGATAGCCTAGGCTACGTATATTATTCCGACGAGACCGTAGGCGTGCGACAGTACTACGCTGACCCGAATGCGGGGAATGAAGAGTTAGCTTTATTTGCCAACGAAGGGTTTGCGGCCGACCGGGAAGGCATTTCCATTTATTATCAAAGCGATAGCAGCGGCTATATTTTAGTTTCTGATCAAGATGCAGGGCAGTTTCACGTGTACGCCCGACACGGCCGAGAAGGCGACCCTACCGATCATCCGCTACTGGCGGTATTGCCTCTATCTACTCAATCTAGCGATGGCTCAGAAACAGTTAGCCATTCGTTGCCCCCGCATTTTCCTTCCGGTCTGTTCGTCGCTATGTCCGAAGATAAAACTTTTCAGTTGTACCAGTGGAAAAATCTTCATGAGATGATAGAACAACAGCTTCCTTCATCACCGTAGGTAGTAACGGATTGGCTTATTGGCTATCTCACAAATGATTGCACCTATTCGGGGCAGCTTGCCAACTGGTGGATAATGCAACGAGATTAGTGATTTTTACGTATTTTTAGAAGTCTGCCTACCCGAGTTACTATGAAAGAAACGATTGTAGATGAAATTATGAACTCGCCCCGAGCACCTATGATTTTGGAAGAACTACAGCAAGCCTGGGCTGAGGAGCAAAACCGCCGTCAGCATTTCTACGAAGAAATGGATGAACAACAGAAGGTAGAATTTATTCGCGGAGAAGTTATTGTGCATTCACCTGCTAAAAAAAGGCACGTTGACGTTACCGGTCATCTAGTACAGTTGTTAAAAACATACTGTTATAAGCACGACTTAGGGTACGTTGGCTTTGAGAAGATTCTGATTCAGTTGACTCGCAACGATTTCGAACCTGACGTATGCTTCTTTAAAAATGAAAAAGCCCAAACATTTGAAGAAGATCAGCTATTCTTTCCCGCTCCTGACCTGGTTGTGGAAGTACTTTCATCGGGTACGCAGCACCGTGATAGAGGGGTGAAATTTGAAGATTATCAGCTACACGGTGTAGAGGAGTACTGGATTGTAGATGCCCAACAAAAAACGATAGAACAGTATTTACTAGAAGACCAACAGTACAAGTTGGCAATCAAATCCCACGACGGACATTTACAGAGTTCGGTGATTTCGGGGCTAACTTTTCCGATTCCGATCATCTTCGACGAAAGCGAGCTTATGAACTTTTTAAGCAAGCTATTTTCTTAATACCACAGCAAACTACTGATTAAAACTCCGAAGTAAAGTGGAACTGAATGTCGGGAAAGGTATCCTGCACCATTTGTAGCCAGGCTTTAGTCTCGGCCATAAATACATATTTGCCGTCTTTATCTTTGGCAATATGCCGCTCCTTAGAATCGATAAATTCTCGCAACTTTTTGGGGTCGTCGCTACTAATCCAGCAGGCTTTATGTAGGTTCAAAGATTGGAAGGTACAGCTGGCTCCGTACTCATTTTTTAGGCGGTGCTGAATAACTTCAAACTGAAGCGCGCCGACAGTGCCTACCACTTTTCGTGAGCCAAGTTCGTAGCTGAATAGCTGGGCTACGCCTTCATCCATCAACTGCGATAGTCCTTTATCCAACTGCTTGGTTTTCATCGCATCTTGATTAATTACCTCCTTAAACATCTCGGGCGAAAAGCTAGGAATTCCTTTGAAGGTACCTTCTTCTCCTTCGGTTAGCGTATCGCCGATTTTTAGATTACCAGTATCGTACAATCCAACAATATCACCGGGAAAAGCTTCGTCAATGATCTCCTTGTCCTGGGCCATAAACGCGGTTACGCTAGAGAACTTAAAGTTCTTCTTCAAGCGGGTGTGGTAGTAGGGCTTATTACGTTCAAATGTACCCGAGCAAATTCGGACGAAGGCAATACGGTTACGGTGGCGGGGATCAATATTGGCGTGAATTTTAAAGACAAACCCAGTGAATTTCTCTTCGGTAGGAGTGACTTCTCGCTCCTCAGTTTCCCGGCTCTTGGGGGGCGGGGCAATGTTTACAAAAGTATCCAGCATCTCCTTTACCCCAAAATTCTTAACTGCACTACCAAAGAATACCGGAGCTATTCTCCCGCTTAAGTAGCCTTCCATGTCAAATTCCGGGTACACTCCCGTAATCAGTTCTTCGTCTTCCCGCAGTTGCTTAGCAAAACCTTCGCCAACGTATTGGTCTAGCTCCGGGCTGTGAATATCGCTGATTTGTACGCCCTCATCTTGCAGCTTTTGCTTGCTAGGCTGAAAGAGGAACAGGCTTTTATTATACAAGCTATACACACCCTTAAACGACTTTCCCATACCGATAGGCCAGCTCAGGGGGCGTACCTGAATATCCAACTTGGCTTCAATCTCCTCCAGCAGATCGTAGGGGTCGCGGCCCTCGCGATCTAGTTTATTGATAAAAGCAATTACTGGAGTGTTCCGCATTCGGCAGACCTCCATTAACTTTTCGGTCTGAATCTCTACACCTTTCACACAGTCGATCACCATCACTACGCTGTCGACTGCGGTTAGGGTGCGGTAGGTGTCTTCGGCAAAGTCTTGGTGACCAGGGGTATCCAGCAAATTGATCTTGATCGGGTCGCCGCCGTTCTTGTACATAAAGCCCATTACAGAGGTAGCTACGGAGATACCCCGCTGCTTCTCAATCTCCATAAAGTCTGACGTAGCGTGACGGCTGATTTTATTGGACTTCACCGCTCCGGCCGTCTGAATGGCTCCACCAAACAGCAGCAGTTTTTCGGTCAACGTAGTCTTCCCCGCATCGGGGTGACTAATGATGCCGAACGTACGTCGCTTGGCTATTTCTTCGGTAAGTTTGCTCATATATTTTGTGCTCTGCGCTTATACGACAAAGGAAGCACAAAATTAGTTTCTAGCTGCTAGCTTTGAAAAGCTTAATCCAAATTAGCCAACCGAATGGGTTTAATCTTTATGTCAACCCACACTTCATTAAGCATGTACGGATCGTTATCAATAATTTCCTGCACCTCAGTTTCGGAGTCTGCCTGGTAGATAATTGTGGAACCGGTCATCTTTCCTTCGTCGTTGAGAAAAGCCCCGCCTTTGATTAGTTTTCCGGTTTGGTACAGCTTACGGGCGTAGGCCAGATGTTCTTCCCGCACATTCGTGCGCCGGTCTGATGCGGCTTCGTCGGTGCCGTCGTAGGCAATCAGTAGAAATTCCATAGGATTGAGTTTATGCTACGGTAAAGATAGGTGATTCAGGGTGGTCATCTACCTTAAATCGCTA
>NZ_JBARYM010000862.1:0-2586 GCF_049647865.1 Tunicatimonas sp.
GTGGAATATTGGCCCGGCGGCAAGCCGCTTTCGCTCCGGCAATCACTTGTTGGGCTACTTCCGCAGGAATCTTATCAATGGGCCAACCTAGAATTGCGACCGCCATGATGGGTTTTCCACCCATCGCGTACACATCGCTCAGCGCGTTTACTGCAGCAATCTGCCCGAAGTCAAACGGATCATCTACAATCGGGGTGAAGAAATCAGTAGTGCTGATGATTGCTTGCCCCTGCCCTACGTCGTACACCGCAGCATCGTCTTTGGTATTATTGCCAACAATCAGATTAGGATCATGAAAGTCGTCGTCGGAAGCTAAGATGCTCTCCAGTGCTTTGGGAGATATTTTACAACCGCAACCGGCTCCGTGGCTATACTGGGTGAGGCGAATGGATTCTTCCGGCATAATTAGATAGAAGTTAGGTTAGAATGAAGGTTATGATTAGTAACAAACTTCCGAATCAGTCGGACGTTCGTTGATGGCTCGTCGGTTGGGCAATTTAGAAGATGGCGTAGGCATTCGGGTTTGCGCTCCAGATTACGCTGGTAGCTGCGGTCGTAGTATTCTAGTAGCAAACTGGCCACATCAGCTAATCGCTCTTCTTTCAAAGCCCGCAATGCCTGCTGCGTTCTCAGTCCGCCTAACCGCCGTTCAATAGTTTGAATAGCCCGAGCCAGCTTCATGGGATTAAGATGGCCATAATCTCGCACCAAACGTTGGACCCGCAGTGAATCAGGAACCTCTAGTACTATTACCGGGGCCTGTTTCATGTGCTCCCAAAACTCGTACGGAAGCTGCACCCCGCCAATACTGAACGATTCATCCTCTACCCAAATGGTGCGTGATAGATCGAGCGACCGCCATGTTTCAAACAAGTTATTCTGAAACTGCTCAGAAGTTGGTTGTGTTTTCTGCCCAATCCCCCCGAAGGCCGAGCCGCGATGATTGGCGAGTTTTTCCAAATCTATAACCTGCTCACCCTGTTGCTTTAGTTCCTGTAGTATTTCAGTTTTCCCGCTTCCGGTGGCCCCACCTACAATCAGGATCGGTAGCGGTTGTTGATAGATTTCCAGTGCCGCCCCGCGATAAGCTTTGTAACCGCCTTCCAGCGTATTAGCTTGTAGTCCGGCGGTAGTAAGCAGCCAGGCTACGCTTTCACTCCGCATTCCGCCTCGCCAGCAGTGCAGCAGTACCTGGTTGTCTACCGCTAGCTCGTAAGCATTTTCCACTATTGAACGCATTTTAGACCCTACCAAATCTAGCCCTTGCAGAAACGCTTCGTGCCGACCTGTTTGTTTATAAAGCGTGCCCACTTGCGCGCGTTCCTCGTTAGAAAACAGTGGTAAACTATACGCCTCCGGAATATGTCCCGCTTGGTACTCCTTAGGTGAGCGGACATCCAGTACGGGTAGCTGCTCACTTTGAGTGAGAAATTCATGTACCGGAAGTTGAGCCATATTGGATTAACCAACACTAGCTAGTATTAGTTAGACGAATTAATCACCGTCTCGCGAATTTGCTCTTCGGGCAAACCACCTTCGGTTCCAGCCACCACCATTGATACCGAAGCGTCGCCGGTAACATTTACCACGGTTCGGCACATATCAATAATTCGGTCGGGAGCCAGAATTAGTGCCAACCCAGCGGCGGGTATGCCAATGGCTTCCAGCACAATAACCAGCATTACCACTCCGGCTCCCGGTACGGCGGCCGTTCCTATTGAGGCCAGCGTAGCCGTAAGTACAATCATCAATTGGCTAGTTAGTGATAGACCCAATCCGAGGGCCTGAGCGATGAATACGGCGGCTACGCCCTGATACAAACTGGTACCGTCCATATTGATGGTAGCTCCTAAGGGAAGTACGAAGCTGGCAACCTCCTCCGAAACCCCCAAATCATTTTGTACTACTTCCATGGTTACCGGTAAGGTAGCCGCGCTGGAACTGGTACTAAAGGCTAGCAACTGGGCCGGACGCATCGCGCGGAAAAATCTTTTGTATTTCACCTTCACGAAGATTTTAAAGATAGCCGGATAGACCACCGCTACCATGATAAGCAGCCCGGCAATCACAGTCCTAGTATACCACAATAGAGCGTAGAGCAGCGTGAATGCTTCATCAGGATTATCGCCCCCGATTTCTACAATCAGCGCGGCAATTAGGGCGAAAACACCGTAGGGAGCCAGTATCATAATAAACTCTACGATTTTGATAATCACATCATTCAACCCATCGAAGAAAGCGATAACGGGTTGGCCTTTCTCCCGGGGGATATTTAGTAACGCCACCCCGATAATCAGGGCCACAAACACCACCTGTAGCATGGCTCCGTTGTTGGCAAAGGATTCAAACACATTCTGGGGAACAATATCGACCAGGGGTTGCAATGGTCCCGCCTCCCGCACTCCCTGAGCTACTCCTTGCTGACTCTCAACGTCGCCACTGTAAAGCGACATCAGGTTCTCGCGAGTAGACTCAGGAAGCTTTTTTCCCGGTTGCACAATATTTACCAGAATCAGCCCAATAGTGATCGCAATAGTGGTAGTAGCTAGGTAGATAAGAATAGTTTTCCCACCCATACGCGATAGC